>CACBIC010000010.1 GCA_902539235.1 uncultured Pelagibacteraceae bacterium
CCAATTTTAAAATTCACACAAGTTAACTTTACAAACGATAGATTGTATTTTTATAAAATTTTAGACACAAACTTTGCATTCGTTGGTAAATCCGTTGGTAAAAATTATTTTTTATTCTTAATTTTAAATCCATTCTTTTCCAGCACATTTATCAAATTCTTAAGCCTCTCATCTCTTGAGGTGTTTTGATCACCAATGCTTTCAAAAAATATAGGCTTTAAACCTTTTTTTTCTTTTGATTTAAAAAAGTCTTTTATTGATGTTATTTTTATTTTCATATTTCTCCTTTAGCGTTTTATTTATAGTCCTAGCAAGTAGAGTTCTGTTCTAAATCAGGACTAATTAATCTTATCATACTTAAGACATAATTAAAGATTATATTATTAATTGTTAACCAATTTTCTTAATTTAAATACTTCAACAATATGCAGCAATTAGAACTGTTTGATTACAGAAAAGATTATCTTTTTGATAATAAAAATCAGGTTGCTCACTGGTACGATATCCTTAAAGAAACTGAAGACACTATTAGTTATTCAGAACACATAGATCCAAATAAAGGCTACGCGATAGCGGGCATGGAATATGAGGAATATGTGGATGTGAAAAAAAATAGTTTGAAAGGACTGACGTATGATCAAATCCTTATATACTTAAAAAGTACTAAAAAAGAGGACAGACTTAAAAAATACAAAGCCTTATTAAAATTTAGAAATATTCCTTTTGAAGCCGACCTTTTTACCTGGCATAATGATGAATTATAAAAAAATTTATGGAATTAATAATAAGAACTGAAAATGAGAGTAACTTTAATTGGATCAAAAAAATTATAGGTGAAGATCATACATATCAATACAAAACAATACCACAACCAAGACATTTGCAGTGGCAGTACATTAATGTAGAACAAGATTTTCACCATTTACCAAAAAAAATAAAAGACCTATTAAAATTTGACAAAACTGATTTTATTATTTCAATTTTAGAAAATAACTTAGAGATCCCAATAATTTCTCTTGAAATAACTGCCTCAGCACCACCTAGTCAACATATAGAGCAAAGAACAGCTAGAATGATTTCTGCAGCTGAAACAGGAGTAATTCCAATTTTTATTTGCCCTAATTTTATAAAAACAGACTCTAATGAATATAGTTTCGATACAAAATTCTATAATTTATTTAATAAAATTGGATCTCTAAATAAAATACCTTTTTTATTATTCCATTTCCCAGATAATAATGGAACCTTACTTCATGATGAGGAGTCTCATGGTTGTCCTTTAATAAATCATGAAAATACACAAAACCTTATAAAATTTATTAAAAAAGTATTGCTTGAGACTGAAAGTAGAAAAGAATTGAACTTTAATTATTTCAATAATTCTGAAATTAAAAAAACTTTTAATGATCAATTAGCATTATCAAAAGGTAAATCTTACAAGGTTGATCGTATGGACACTTGTCAGATAATAAAAACAAAAAATTTAATTGAATATATAAAAAAATATTCTACAGAAATTAATGATGAATTATTTGATAATATTATCAAAAATATGCCCTCAAGATTGATACAGAGAGAAAAGAGTTTAATTTTTTTTCCTGGCAATGTAAGAAAGTTAGCATTAAGTCGCTTGTTTGCTCATGCTGGAGACCCTTATGCTGGAATGATAGCAGCTCTTGATTATGCTTTTTGTAGAATAGGTCCAACTACTGAAGAAAGAGACACAAACCTAATATTTATACCTGGAAATGAGGATGATTCAAAATTTAAGAAAGTTTTTGCAAGTGAAGGTTATAATAGTTTTTATAAAAAACATTGTCCTTTAAATCATACTACAACAGATAAAAATGCATCTAAAGCTTCTAAACAATTAAACAAAATTTCTCATCATTTGGAACATGGCTGCACATTTTCTAAAGAAAGACCTTTAAAAATTTATTCACATTATTGTGACATGATTGTATTTAAAGACTCTTTATTAACTTTTTAAAATCTTAACATTTTCGTATTTATCAACTTGATAAAAATTTACTCTATCAGTTGGTAGAATTGAGCTTTGTTTAAAACCTAAAAAAAACTCTATCTTTGTTATTTTTTTAGAAATGATATTTTTCGACTCACAATATCTATCTAAAATAAATTGAGATTTAGAATTTAAATCAACACTTTTCATTAAAGAATTTAATTTCCTATGATCTGATTCGCTATATGAAGGCTTGTTTTCGCCAATGATAAATAGCGACTCTTTGAATGCTAATATATCAGGATATATTGGCTTGCTATTTACTTTATAATTCAATCCTCCTTGTCCTCCTGGATGTATACTCTGAATTATATAAAAATTATTTTTTTTTAAAAATTTTGCTATAGAAAATGTTATAAAGGTTTCATCCATTAAAAAAATGTATCAAAAAAATAAAAACAAATATATCATAGATCTATTCTCTGGCTGTGGAGGTTTTGCAGAAGGTTTTAAGAAATTAGGATATAAGTCATATCTTGCTGCAGATTTTGATTATTGGGCATGTGAAACTTTCAAAAATAGGTTTAAAAACACACATGTAATTAACGAAGATATAACAACAAAAAAATTCAAAAAAATTCTTAAAAGCAAGATGAATGGTACACCTATAGAAGGTGTAGTGGCTGGTCTACCTTGTCAAAGTTTTTCAAGTGTTGGTAGGGCTCAGGACAAATATTCAATGCGGAAAGATAAAAGAAATTATTTTTATAAAGATTTTTTCGAATGTTTAAAAATTATAAAACCAAAATTTTATGTTTTTGAAAATGTAAGAGGTATACTTTCAGCAAAACCAAATGGGACAAAAATTTTTGACGATATTCTTAATTTATCAAAGAAACTTGGATATGTAACTTTAGAGAATACATCACAAATGATTTTTGATACTTCCGAATATGGAATTCCTCAAGTAAGAAAAAGGGTATTTGTTATAGGAGTATTAAAAAAATATTCATTTATAGTTCCAAAAATTTATGATGAATTAATTTACAAAAGTAAAGAAAAAAAAATATTTACAGTCAAAGATGCTATCGCTGATTTACCTTTTTTAAAACCTGGTGAGGGTGAAGAAAAATTAAAATTCAAAAATTCATCAAAGAATAATTATTTAAAAAAAATAAAAAATAGTAAAGTTCTCTATAATCATGTGGCTAGAAAACATAATGAAAAAGACAGACAGAGATATAAATATTTAAGCAAAAAAAATTGGGCTCTTAGAGATCTCAAAAAAGTAAGGCCTGATTTAATTCATCATGATCCTGAGCATTTTCACAACAGGTACACAGTTCAAAAATATAACTTACCTGGTAAAACAGTTGTTTCTCATCTTTACAAAGATGGAAATCTTTTTATACATCCTGATTATAAACAAGAGAGAACTTTTACTGTTAGAGAAGCTGCAAGAGTACAATCCTTTCAAGATAATTTTATTTTTCTAGGATCAAGAACCGAACAATATAAGCAAGTAGGTAATGCTGTTCCTCCTTTAATGGCTTATAAATTAGCAAAAGTAATTAAAAAATATTGTGACTAAAAATTTTATAGATTTATTTTGTGGTGCTGGTGGTTTGTCCCTAGGTTTTGAAAGAGCTGGTTATAAATGTGTGGGCGCAATTGATATATCAAAGGCTTGTATAAATACTCATAAATTAAACTTTCCTGATTGTGTTTCTATTAACTCTGATATTTCAAAGATTAAACCTAACAAATTTAAAGAAAAAATTGGAAATAAAAAAATACATTTAATTATAGGTGGACCACCTTGTCCTACTTTTTCAACAATAGGTCACGCAAAAATAAAATCTGTCAAAAGCAAAAAAAATTCAAATTTCACTTTATTTGAAGATGATAGAAATTTTTTATTTAAAAACTACTTTAACTACATAGAATACTTCCAACCTGATCATTTCATAATGGAAAATGTTCCGAATTTTATTACAAAATATAATGGTTCTATTTTTACTCAAACAAAAAACATGGTTGAAAAATTAGGGTATAAAATTCTCAATGAGAATAACTTAATTTTTAATGCTGCAGACTATGGTGTGCCTCAAACGAGAAAAAGAATGATTTTGATAGGAACTAAAATTAAGAGATTTAAATATAATATTCCTGAAATAAAATATTTTTCTGAAGATAATCTTTTTTCAAAAAATCAAAAATATTTAACTGTAAAAGATGCAATTTCAGATTTACCAAAGATTACTGATAATTGGAGAATTGATGAGTGCGAATATTCGAAATCAAACAACTTAAATAATTATCAAAAAAAGATGAGAGCTAAAACTAATGGAACTGTAAAAAATAATATTTGTCGAATGACAAATGAAAGGGCAAAAAGAGTATTCAAACACATGAAGCAAGGTAGTAAATACATGGATCTACCAAAAAAGATTAGGAATATTTTGCCCTTTAGAGAAGACATTTTTCATGATCGATTGAAGAGATTGGTTTACAATAAACCTTCATGGACTGTAATTGCTCATATAGGTATGGATGGATATATGTATATTCACCCTACTGAAACAAGAACATTATCGGTAAGAGAGGCCGCAAGACTTCAATCATTTCCTGACGATTTTGTTTTTTTAGGTACTCAGATGGAAACATACCATCAAGTCGGAAACGCAGTTCCTGTTATTTTAGCAGAAACAATTGCAAAATCATTAATCAAAAATAGTTCTTAAATTTCAAATTAACAGAATTTTAAAATGAATTCGTTGGTAAATAGTTGGTAAAAAATTTTTCATTTTTAAATGTTTAAATTAGTACTGTTAATTAAAGATTTTTTAAGCAAATTTTTTTAACAAGAAATTATGAGTGTACTGCTCTAACCAACTGAGCTACAGGCCCTTCGAATTAAATCAATATATACTAGGCTTTTATCAAAAACTCAAATGAAGACTTACAATCATCAATTTTGATTAATCTCACTTAATAATTTTTTAATGAATTTTCCAATTAGTTCAGCATCTTCGTTATCTAAAATTTTATCCTTTTCTATACCTTTTTTCATTTCAGCTCTAATTTTTTCTTTAATCAAAATAGTCTGTTCCTTGGAAAATTTTTCGTCTAATTTTTGTTGAAAGGAATTATACAAAAAACCGATAGTTAGCTTAAAAAAAACTAGTGCAGAGAAAAAAACTATTCCAGTTTTTATCAAAAAAATTTTCATAATTAATTATATTTTAAAGAATTAATATACAATTCATTAATTACTTTTTCATCTATTTTAAATTTATAATAAGATTTAAAATTTGCAGGTATTTCAAACCTTTTGCGATCAAAAATTGGATTTTTATAATAATAAAAATTAGAAAAAATAAAGTCAGCTTCATCATGGTTATCAGCTACAAAAATAAATTTATTTTGATAATTTTTATCTAGAATTAATTTTGTTTTATTCAAATCTGTGAAGCTAGCTGATGAAATTTTAATTGGAAAACTAAGGTTTTTACTATCTAAGAGAAATTTAATTGTAGTATGATTTGAAACACCCCAATAATCATAACTAAACTTATCTTTAATCAAAACATTTGCAAATTTATTAAAATAGACATGCTGATGAGGATGATTTTTTGCAATAAAATAAACAAGAAAAATTGATTGAACTGCAAATAAAAATAAAAATATTTTAAAATAAATTTTTCTGGACTCTTTAATATATTTTAAAAAATAGATTCCTAGAATTATTAATGGGGGGTATAAAAAATAAAGCTGTCTCCAGCCGGTATAAAGAGTTGAGTTAAATAAAATCACTAAAAAAATAGGTATAAAAAAAATGAAGAAAAAGTAAATTAAAACCATTTCAGAATAATTATTCCAAAAATTTTTAAATCTATTTTTTTCAATATTTATTAAGTTAATAAAAAAAATTTTTAAAGCTAAAAATAAGCCAGAGAAAATAATTAGAGAAAACAATACTGGTGTAGTAATTATAAACCAAACAAAAAAATAATGCCAAGGTACAAATTTGGCATTAATAAACTTTCCGTTATACAATACGTCTCCCATCCAGGGGTAATTTTTAAATTCATTAATTGCATTTAATAAATTTATAAACCCATTTCCCCACAAAAAAGGCCAAAAAATGAAAAGAAAAACAAGAAAAATCAAAAAATACTTTGAAGATATATATATTTTTGTTTTTAAACTTTCTTTATTGGTATTAAGAAAAATAAAAAAGATAGTTAAAAAAGGCAAAAAAATTCCAATAACTCGAATATCGGTCATCAATGCTGAAAAAAGTGCTGCAAAAAATATATTCGTATTTTTTTGTGAGTATAAAAATTTTAAATTGAAAAAAAGAGCAAAAATAAAAAAACTTAAAAAAATTATATCTTTGGGATTATAAAAACTTTGTGCAAATATCCGTGGAGATAAGATAAGAAAAAAAAAACCTATTATAGATAAAGTTTTATCTTTAAATAATTTTAAGCATAAAAAATAAAAGCTTATTGATGAAATATAGAATATTATAAAAGTCATTAGATGTCTTAAAAAAAAAATATTTTGAGACTCTTTTATGCCAAAAAATACCTCTAAAGCAGCTAATGGTAAGTCAAAAACAACGCCGTATTCTTTATCGGTATAATCAAATATATTCGGAATGTTTTTATGAAAAGAATTTAGATTTATATCTAAATTAAATAATTGAACAATATATTTTAAAGTTACAAATCCATTAGTTCTATTTATATTTTCATCAAAAGATATACCATAATCTTTATAAATTAATATTCCAATTATAAAATATAAAATAAAAAAAAAATAAGTATGATAATTTAATTTTAATAAAATTTTGCTTTTCATTATTCAATATTATACAAAAAGATTTTATTAATAAGAATTATATTACTTTTCTAAAAAACTTTTTAATTGTTTTGACCTGCTTGGATGTTTAAGTTTTCTCAAAGCTTTGGCCTCTATTTGTCTAATCCTTTCCCTTGTTACGGAAAACTGTAATCCAACTTCTTCAAGAGTATGATCAGTGTTCATGCCTATACCGAATCTCATTCTAAGAACTCTTTCCTCTCTAGGGGTTAATGAGGCTAATATTTTGGTTGTTGACTCACTTAAATTTGATTGTATCGCAGTATCTAATGGCTGAAGTGCATTTTTATCCTCTATAAAATCTCCAAGACTGCTATCTTCTTCATCTCCCACTGGAGTTTCTAACGAAACAGGTTCCTTTGCAATTTTTAAAACTTTTCTTACTTTTTCTAATGGCATGGCTAATTTTTTAGCTAATTCTTCAGGAGTTGGTTCTCTTCCAAACTCGCTCATTATTTGTCTTTGAGTTCTAACAATTTTATTTATTGTTTCAATCATGTGCACAGGAATTCTTATTGTTCTAGCTTGGTCAGCAATCGATCTTGTGATCGCTTGTCTAATCCACCAAGTTGCATAGGTAGAAAATTTATAGCCTCTCCTATATTCAAATTTATCAACGGCTTTCATTAATCCTATATTACCTTCTTGGATTAAATCTAAGAATTGAAGGCCTCTATTAGTATATTTTTTCGCTATAGAAATTACTAATCTTAAATTTGCTTCCACCATCTCTTTTTTAGCAATTCTAGACTCGCGTTCTCCTTTTTGAATTCTGCTTACTAGTTTTTTAAATTCACCAACTGAAAGTCCAATTTTTTTACTGAATTCTACCAATCTCTCTTTGATTTCAGAAAAGTCTTTTTTATATTTTTTAAAAAAAGCTTTCCATACAGAATTCTCTTTTAAAAAAGACTCAAATTTTGGATTTATCTCATTGCCAATATAATATTTTAAAAATTCTTCTCGTGAAATTTTATTATCAAGAGCCAGCCGCAACAATACACCTTCAAGAGATACTATTTTTTTATTTTCTTTATAATGTGCCTGTACTAATTCTTCTACCACATGCGGAGCTAATTGAAGATTTTTAAAATTATCAACTAAAATTTCTTGAATTTTCTTAAAATTTTTATTTTTTGAAACTGATAATTCTTTTGAATTTAATAAACACTCTAACTTCTCAACTTGATATTTTTGGAGTTTCGAATAGTTTTTGTTTAAAGAGTCTAATATATTAATAATTTTTGGCCTAATTTCCTCTTCCATTTTAGCCAAAGATACATTGAATTCATCATCTTCATTAGTTGAACTTTCCTCATCTTTTTTATTATTATCTTTATCCTCATCTTTTTCTTTTTTTGCCTTTTTATTTATTTTGAGTTCATCTTCTTCGCCTGATGCTTCAAAATCTTCATAGGTTGAGTCGATATCGATTATATCTCTTACCAAAAGTTGTTGATTTTCTATTTGATCTTTCCATTCAAATATTTTTTTTCCTACAATTGGGCTTTGAGTTAACGCATTAATCATTACATCTTTCCCAGCCTCTATTCTTTTTGCTATGGCTATTTCACCCTCGCGTGATAAAAGTTCAACTCCACCCATCTCTCTAAGATACATTCTTATTGGGTCGTCACTTTTATCTGAACTCTTTTCTTCTCCTGATGTTGATGGCTCTTTTTTCTTATTTGATTGATATTGAGATTTTTTTTCTACTAGTGTGATTTTTTCATCTACTATTATTATAAATGCTTTTTCAATATTTTCATTAGTGCTATTTCTCTTTCCTAAAGACTTACCGAGTTCCTCATATGTTATAAAACCTCTATGTTTTCCTTTATCTAAGAGTCTCTCAAATGATTTTGTAATTAATTTTTCAGCCATAGATGAAATGTTAGATATATATAATGACTAACTAAAAAAAATCTATACTTTATTTAATCCCTATTTAATTGACTTTTAAGCTTAATAAGTTCTGAATATGAGTTTTCATCTAAGTTGTTAATTAATTTTTTTTCAAGGGATTCTATTTTTTTTAAATTACTTTGATCCTTGTGATCTTGAATTAACTCATTAAGTAAATCCAAAATATCTTTTTCAGTTTTATTGCTGGTAATTAGTTTAACATTTGATAGTTCATTTATTTCCTCAATAGTTGTTTTAAACTTTTTTACAATATTATAATTTTTAGGATGCTTGTTACCCCTTTCCAATATGTATTTAATGATATCTTCTTTCAGTTTTTGATTTTTCTGATCAAGAAAATCTATATTTGACAGTTCTTCCAATTTATTTGAGGAAATTTCAGGATGATTTAAGATTACATATAATAATGAAAACTCAATAATTTGAATTTTCGAAAAATCTTTTCTTTTTTGATGCAAAATTTTAGTTTCTTTTAGAATTTTGTAATCTATTTTTTTTTTAAATTTAAAATAATTATTTGTTTTTTTTGAGTTCTGAATTGGTGTCAGTTGTTTAATCTTATTAAGAAAATCTTCAAGAACATACTTTCGTAACGTTTCGTCATGAATAGAATAAAATAATTTTTTTATCTCTTTTTCAAATTTTGAAATTTCATAAGGATTATTTTGATCTACATTTTTTAAGTGATAGTTCCAAATATATGTTTGGATTATTTCTTTTTGTTTAAGTAAATTAACTAATCCGTCTTTACCAAAGTTTTTAATAAAGTCATCAGGATCTTTTCCCTCTGGCATAATAGAAAAATAAATTTTATTTTTTTCATTTATAAATGGAAATAATTTTTCTGCAATCTTTAAAGCTGCTTTTTGTCCACTTTCATCTCCATCTAAACAAATTATAGGGTTAGAAAAAAATTTCCAAATTAAATTTATTTGTCTCTCGGTAAGAGCAGTTCCTGAATTAGAAATTACATTTTTAATTCCTGAAGCGTAAACACTTACAACATCCATGTAACCCTCGACGATTAATACATCTTCAGTCTCACCTCTTAAATCTTTAGCTTTATCCAAATTAAAAATTACATTTCCTTTTTTATAAAATTCAGTTTCAGGGGAATTTATATATTTGGCAAATTTACTTTCACGAATAATTCTTCCTCCAAATGCAATAGTGTCTCCAGAAACATTTTTTACAGGAAAAATTATTCTTGAGTTAAATCGATCAATATATTTTCCCGTTTTTTCATTTTTATAATAAAGGCCTGTAGATAAAATATCTGCTTCTGAATATTTTTTTAAAAGTTCGTCGTAAAACTTATTTTTCCATGGTACGTAACCTAGTTTAAATTCTTCAATTACATTTTTTTTTAATCTTCTATTCAGAAGATAATTTAAAGCCTCTTGGTTATCTGGTTCAAATAGTTGATGGTGAAAATAGTTTAAATAATCCTCATATATTTTTTTATATGTTTGAAATCGTAAATCTTTTTTTTTATCGAAATTTGAAAATCTATAAGGTTGCATACCTGCATCAGCGGCTAAAGTTTTGACGGCTTCACCAAAACCGATTGACTTAGTCTTCATCAAAAAATCAAAAATATTTCCATGTTCTCCAGTGCTAAAACAATGATAAAACTCTTTTTCATCATTGACAGTAAACGAGGGAGTTTTTTCGTTTTTAAATGGAGATAAGCCGATAAACTCTTTTCCTCTTTTTTTTAATTGGACTACTTTGCTTACCACTTGAGACACTTTTAATCTTAGTTTAATTTCTTCAAGATATTCTTTTGGATATTTCATCATGAGCTTAACAATTCTTTAAGAATTTTGCTTACTTTTGAAAAATCTAGAGTTTCAGCATGCTGTGATTTTAAAACTCCCATTATCTTCCCCATGTCTTTCATTGATGAAGCGCCTGTTAATTTAATTGTATCCTGACAAATTTTTTTAGTTTCTCCCTCACTTAATTGTTTAGGCAAAAAGTTATTAATTACCTCTATCTCTTTTTTTTCACTCTCAAGAAGCTCGCTTCTCCCAGCTTTTTCGTATACTTCACAGGACTCGTTTCTTTGTTTTATCATTTTTTTAAGCAATGATGTTATGTCGCTATCCTTTATTTCTTTTTGCCCTTTTGAACGTCCTGCTATTTCGGCGTCTTTGATGGCAGAAACGATTAATCTTAGTGTTGGATAAGTGTTTTTATCTTTAGCTTTTAGAGCTTCATTTAACTTATTTTCAATTTTTTTTTTTAGAGACATTGTTTAAGAGGTTTATTTTAATCACAATTCTTATACAAAATAAAAAGAACTTTCTTGACGATTTTAGATCAATTTCATATCTTGCGCAAAATCATGTTTATAAGTTTTTTACTTTAACTCATGAGTTGTATTTGAAGAAGACTGGTCATAATATAAACTCTAAAAAAAATCTCAAAAAGATCGATTCCACTGCTATTTTAGTTCTTCAAAACGGTAAGTTTTTTAAAGGTGTTGGTTTAGGTTACAAAGGCACTGCCACTGGTGAAGTATGTTTTAATACTTCAATTACCGGATACCAAGAAATAATCTCTGATCCCTCTTATGCAGATCAAATAATTAACTTTACTTTTCCTCATGTAGGAAATGTAGGAACAAATAAAGAGGATCACGAATCTGACACAATATGGACTAAAGGTGTAATAATAAACACTGAAATAACAAATCCGTCAAATTATAGATCTTTAAAACATTTGGATCAATGGTTAAAAAAAAATAAGATTGTTGGGATAACTGGAATAGATACTAGAAATTTAACAAATTTTATTAGAGATAAAGGTGCTCCTAAGGGGACTATATCTTTTTATAACAAAAATAAAGTAAATATAAAAAAACTCTTAAGAATTACTAATAAATGGAGCGGTCTCAAAAACCTGGATTTGGCAAAACAGGTTACCACTAAGAGGAATTATTTGTGGCAAGATTATAAAACATGGAAAAAAGAAAGTGGATATTTAAAAAATAAAAAAAAATTGCTGCACGTAGTTGCAATAGATTATGGAATTAAGAAAAATATTCTAAGATATTTTTCAGATTTTAATTGTAAAGTTACGATCGTACCATGTAAGTCAACTGCAAAAGATATTATAAAACTGAAACCTAATGGGATATTCTTATCAAATGGTCCTGGGGATCCTGCTGCTACTGGGAAATACGCCATACCGGTAATTCAAGACTTAATCAAAAAAAAATTACCATTATTTGGTATCTGTTTAGGCCATCAAATACTTGCCTTAGCACTTGGTGCTAAAACAGAAAAAATGAAATTAGGCCATAGGGGAGCTAACCATCCGGTCAAAAATTTAATTGAGGGTAATGTTGAAATTACAAGTCAGAACCATGGTTTTAAAGTAGTAAAAAAAAGTTTACCTAAAAATATAAGAGTAACTCATCAGTCTTTATTTGATAATAGTATTGAGGGAATTGAGTTGAAAAATAAGCCTGTTTTCTCAGTTCAATATCATCCGGAATCTAATCCTGGCCCACAAGATAGTGTTTATTTATTTGATAAATTTGTAAAGAGTATGAAAAAAAATGCCAAAAAGAAAAGATATTAAAAAAATTTTAGTTGTTGGAGCGGGACCAATTATTATTGGCCAGGCTTGTGAATTTGATTATTCAGGCACTCAAGCCTGCAAGGCTTTGAGGGACGAAGGGTTCAAAGTTATTCTCATAAATTCAAATCCAGCTACAATCATGACAGATCCTAACGTTGCCGACAAAACTTATATTGAACCTATTACGATAGAAGTTCTTGAAAAAATTCTCATCAAAGAAAAACCTGATGCCATTTTGCCAACTATGGGTGGTCAAACTGCATTGAATTTAGCAATGGAGGCGGAGAAAAGAGGAATTCTTAAAAAATATAAAATTGAGCTCATAGGCGCTAATTCGAAAGCAATATCCAATGCGGAAGATAGAAAGAAGTTCAGAAAAAATATGATTGAGATTGGTTTAGATCTTCCCAGATCAAAAATTGTAAATAATTTTAATCAATCTTCAAAAATCTTAAAGCAAATTGGGTTACCAGCAATTATAAGGCCGGCTTTCACTCTAGGTGGTTTAGGAGGCGGTATCGCCAAAAATAAAAAAGATTTTTATAGAATAATAAAAGATGGACTTCACGAGTCGCCTGTTAGTCAAGTCTTAGTAGAAGAGTGCTTAGAGGGTTGGAAAGAATTTGAGATGGAAGTTGTCAGAGATAAAAATGACAATTGTATTATTATTTGTTCAATAGAAAATTTAGACCCCATGGGTATTCATACCGGGGACTCAGTTACTATAGCCCCAGCGCTCACTTTAACTGACAAAGAGTATCAAGTTATGAGAAATGCCTCTATAGCTTGCCTAAGAAAAATTGGTGTGGAAACTGGGGGATCAAATGTTCAATTCGCAATAAACCCAAAAAATGGAAGAATGGTAATTATTGAGATGAACCCTAGGGTTTCAAGGTCCTCAGCGCTAGCTTCCAAAGCCACAGGTTTTCCAATCGCAAAAATAGCAGCGAAGTTAGCTGTAGGGTACACTTTAGATGAATTAAAAAATGAGATTACAAAAGTAACACCAGCATCTTTTGAGCCTACGATTGACTATGTGGTCACTAAAATTCCAAGATTTACTTTTGAAAAATTTTCATCTTCAGCTCCAGTTTTAGGCACATCAATGAAATCTGTGGGAGAAGCAATGGCTATTGGAAGAAATTTCAAAGAGTCTCTTCAAAAAGCATTGGTCTCTTTAGAAACAGGTTTTTCAGGATTAGACCAAATATTTAATTTAAATACAAAACAAATAAGAAAAAAACTTAAAGAAAATATACCAAATAAGATTTTACTTGTAGCAGAGGCTATAAGAAAAAACATAAATTCAAAGGAAATAAATAAACTTTCAAAAATTGATCCTTGGTTTTTAAATCAAATAAAAGAAATCATAGAGAATGAAATTAAAATAAAGAAAAAAGGTCTGCCTAATAATTTCAATGAATTTAATTATATTAAGTCTATTGGATTTTCTGACAAAAAATTATCTGAACTTACAAATACTTCAGAGTCATTGATAAGAAAAAAAAGAGCTGCATTAAAAGTTTTACCGGTTTATAAAAAAGTGGATACCTGTGCTGCAGAGTTTAAATCTTTCACTCCTTATATGTATTCTACTTATCAAAGAAATTTCTCCTCTAATTTAGAATGTGAAGCTAACCCCTCTAAAAAAAATAAGATTATTATTCTCGGAGGGGGTCCGAATAGAATTGGTCAGGGAATAGAGTTTGATTACTGCTGTTGCCAGGCAAGTTTTGCTCTTAAGGAAGCAAAATATGAAACAATTATGGTCAATTGTAATCCAGAAACTGTATCTACAGATTACGATACAAGTGATAGATTATATTTTGAACCTCTCATTGATGAATATGTTTTTAATATTATAAAAAAAGAGAAATCAAAAGGTAAAGTAAAGGGAGTCATTACTCAATTCGGAGGACAAACTCCGATTAAACTTGCAAAATTTTTACACGAAAACAAGCTTCCGATTTTAGGAACTCAGTATTCATCAATCGATCTTGCTGAAGATAGAGATAGATTTAGAAATCTTTTAAAAAAACTAAATTTAAAACAAGCTGAGAGTGGTATAGCTAGAACTTTTCCTCAAGCGATTAAAATTGCAGATAAGATTGGTTTGCCATTGATGGTAAGGCCATCTTATGTATTAGGTGGAAGAGCAATGGAAATAGTTCATGAAAAAAGCCAACTTAAAAACTTTGTAAAAGAAGCATTCAAAGTTGCTGAAAAAAATCCAATCTTAATTGATAGGTTTATTGACAATGCTATGGAGGTTGATGTGGATGCAATATCGGATGGTAAAAATGTTTTTGTAGCAGGTATTATGCAACACATTGAAGAAGCAGGAATACACTCGGGTGACTCTGCGTGTAGTTTACCTCCTGTATCAATAAAACCTTTTTTAATAAAAGAAATTGAAAATCAAACAAAAAAATTGGCTTTAGCCCTAAAAGTTAAAGGTTTTATGAATGTTCAATATGCAATTAAAAAGGATCAGATTTATGTAATAGAGGTTAATCCAAGGGCTAGTAGAACTGTTCCATTTGTTTCAAAAGCTAAAAATTTACCTCTTGCTAAGATAGCCTCAAGAGTGATGGCAGGAGAGAAATTGTCTAAATTCAACCTAAAAAGTAAAACCAAAGATATGTTTGCAGTTAAGGAAGCTGTGTTTCCATTTAATAAATTTCCAAATAGTGATCTTTTACTTGGACCAGAAATGAAGTCCACAGGTGAAGTAATGGGTTTTGATAAAAATTTTGGTATGGCTTTTGCTAAAAGCCAAATTGCAGCATCTAACTCCCTTCCTAAAAAGGGTTTAGCTTTTATCTCTTTGAAAAATAGTCATAAAGAAGAGGGAGTGGAATTAGCAAAACAATTGATAAAGTTAAATTTCAAACTTTGTGGAACCGGAGGTACTGCTGATTATATAAGCCAGCATGGAATTAAGTGTAAAAAAATAAACAAGGTAAATCAGGGTTCCCCACATATTGTAGATGTTTTAAATGCTAAAAAAATAGCTTTAGTTATAAATACCGGAGGTGGAAACAGTGAAGCTCAATTGAGCGATGCTGTGGCTTTAAGAAGAGCTACTTTAGCCAATAAAGTTCCTTACTGTACCAACATGTCTACGGCTAAAGTTTGTTTGGAAGGTATAAAATCTTTAAAATTGAAAGATTTTAATGTGATTTCTTTGCAAGATATCTAACTTTTTACTTTCCAGTCAGTTTCGAAAGTAACGTAGTTAATTTGTATACATCTTCTCTCTTTTTTAATTTCTTTTTTTTCCATTCCATGCCAAGTGTTTGGTCCACTTGTAAAGAAATATCCATAATTATGTTTGTAAGGAACTGTTTTTACTTTATTTAACTCTGCATCGTAAAAGTCTGTTCCTAGATTTTCTGACTCGTTGTGTAAATTGACAAAAACTATTGAGGACATCAATTTTTCCTCAATATCACAATGAGGTTTAAGCCAAAAACCTTCCCGATCACAAATCACCTCTAGTCTTACATAAGAATTACTTAAATCTTTTCCAATTAAAGATCCAATTTTTTTATAAACCTCAGGTGATCTTAATTCCTGAATAAATTTTGTTAAATTTGGAAATTGATTAGAGTTTTCTTTAGTAACATAACATCTAAGTTTTTTTGCTTTACCGCCATCTTTAATTCCAGCTCGAAAAGCTCCCTCTCCTCCATCAAGAGCTCTGGTTCCATCATAATTTAAATTTTGTTTCCTGGGGTCAGCTATCTCTGCAGCGCAGATCTCATCAATAGCATTTTGTGTCAGTGGCTGATTAATTTCAAAATGCTTAAAAGGATCACTAAATAACTTAGTCCTTTTTTCTAACGATTTATATAATTCCATTTTTTTTCATTTTTGTTTTAACAATTGGAGCAATTCTGTTTACCTCGTTTAAACTATTATAACTCCAACTTTCAACTCTATCTTCCAATTCTCTTGTTATACCTAAATCTCTCAATTGTGAATAAAATTTTTTAAATCTTCCAGTTGGCTTAAAAGACTTCATCATAGCAATATAAACAGGTTTTCCGGTCATAGCAGCTTCTGAAATCATAGACGTGGAGTCGCATGTTACAACTATATAATTTGAAATTGCTAATGCAGAAAGATAAGCTTTTTTATCAATATTTTTCACAACATGATGATTTATGCTAAAAGTGTTAAATGCAATTTTTAAAATATTTTCAGGTGTTCTGTAAGAAGGAATTACAATAATTTTAAATTTATCTGGGGTAAATAAAGTCTTCACTTTGTTAAAAAGTTCATGAATTTGTTTTTCTGAATAATTATAATATTTATTAGGTCCTCCAATTATAAATGCAACTAATTCTCTTCTCTTATCTTTTTCAATTCCAAGATATTTTGAATTTTCGCTAATTTCTTTTTTATTTAAATAATGAATAGCCCCTGTTGTGTTGATTATGTTTTCACCTTGTAAATTATCATGTTCCGGACTTACTATGAGATCGAAGTGTTTAAAAGAAACTTTAGGATCCTGTATGTGAATATTAAAAATTTGATTGCCTAATCTTTTTTTTAAAGCTATTGATGGTATTACACTTTTTCTTCCACATGATATAATAACTTTACAATCACATACGAATTTATTTTTTACCAAATTTTCTGATATTGGACTGATTTTAGGGGGAATAAAATTCCAAAAAGATTTTAATTCGATTTTTTGGTGTTTATAACTTAGGCCCAAAGCTTTGGCTAATCCCTCAACTTGACTAACCATACCGTGCATACCTTGCGTTAAAAGAAGTGCTTTTAATTCTAACATTAGTTACTATATACCTTTACATAATGAATAATAAATCAACAAAACATACAAAAGTGTTAATTCTTGGATCTGGTCCTGCTGGCTACACAGCGGCTATTTATGCGGCTAGAGCAATGCTCAAACCAATACTTGTACATGGTTCTCAACCCGGAGGACAATTAACTACAACTACAGATGTTGAAAATTACCCTGGATACTCAAAAGTGATTCAAGGTCCATGGCTTATGGATGAAATGAAAGGCCAAGCCGAAGCTGTAGGAACAGAGATGATACAAGATCATATCAGCAAAGTTGACTTAACAAAAAAACCTTTTACGGCAACAGGTGATAGCGGTCAGATTTACACTGCAGATAGTTTTATAATTTCAACAGGAGCACAAGCAAGATGGTTAAATTTGAAATCTGAACAAGAATTTAGAGGATTTGGAGTGTCAGCATGTGCTACTTGTGACGGATTTTTCTTTAAAGAAAAAGAAGTAGCTGTAGTTGGTGGAGGAAATGCTGCTGTTGAAGAAGCAATGTTCCTCACTAAATTTGCCTCAAAGGTATATTTAATACATAGAAGAAACGAATTAAGAGCAGAAAAAATGCTTCAAGCTAAATTAAAATCTAATGAGAAAATAGAAATAATTTGGGATACAGTAGTTGAGGATGTCATCGGTACTAAAGATCCAAAAACTGTTAATGCTTTAAAAATTAAAAATGTAAAAGATAATAAAGTTAAAGATCTTAAAGTTGATGGTTTATTTATTGCCATAGGTCATGATCCAGCTACATCTTTATTTAAAGATCAACTTAAAATGGACAAAGAAGGGTATTTAATAACAAAACCTGACTCTACTGAAACGAATATTCCAGGAGTTTTTGCTGCAGGAGATGTAAAGGATAAAATTTTTAGACAAGCTGTTACCGCTGCTGGAATGGGTTGTATGTCAGCACTTGAAGCCGAAAAATATCTATCTGAGTCTAATTAAGGCTATCACAAAAACTTTTAATTCTTTTCATTGCTTTTTTCAAATTTTCCATTGAAGTAGCGTAAGATATCCTAAAGTAACCGTCTAAACCAAAGGCAGAACCTTGAACCACAGCTACCTCAGCTTTTTCTAATAGTTTTTCTACAAAATCTTTATCGGTTTTAAGTTTTGTTTTCTTGTTTAGTAATTTTTTACAGTTTGGAAAAACATAAAAAGCTCCTTCAGGGCTTAAACAGCTTAAACCTTTGATATTATTTAAACTATCAACTACAAAATTTCTTCTTTTTTTAAAAGAATTTGATCTTTCTGAAATAAATTCTTGTGTTCCGTTTAAAGCCTCGACTGCAGCTGCTTGACTTATGGATGTAGGATTACTAGTTGATTGGGATTGAATTTTAGCCATTGCTTTAATTATTTCTTTTGGACCTGCGGCATAGCCTATTCTCCAGCCAGTCATTGAGTAAGATTTACTCACTCCATTCATGGTTAAAGTTCTGCTTTTTAATTTTTCAATTTGCGCAATTGTAAAAAATTTAAAACCGTCATAAGTAATATGTTCGTAAATATCATCGCTTAAAATATATAAATTTTTATATTTTATTAAAATCTTCGATAAAGCTATTATCTCATCTTTTGTATACCCAGAGCCCGTAGGATTAGATGGCGAGTTTATAATTATCCACTTTGTTTTCTTCGAAACTGCTTTTGTTAATTTATCCGGTGTTAACTTAAAATTATTTTTTTCATCACACTTAATTATTTTGGGTTTTCCCCCAGCCAATAAAACAATATCGGGATAAGAAACCCAATAAGGGGCTGGAATAATTACCTCATCACCTTTATTTATGGTTGCCATAAAAGCATTATATAAAACCTGCTTTCCACCAGTTCCAACTGAAATTTGATCAAGCTCGTATGATAAATCATTTTCCCTAGAAAATTTTGCTTGGATAGCTTTTTTTAGAGCTGGGGTTCCATCCACTGCAGTATATTTTGTATCCCCTTTTCTAATCGCTTCTATTGCTGCTTCTTTAATATTGTCTGGGGTATCAAAATCAGGCTCTCCAGCCCCTAAACCGATAACATCCTTTCCAGCAGCTCTCATTTCCCTAGCTTTTGAGGTAACTGCTATTGTAGGCGACGGTTTTATACGTTTTAAACTATTGGAAACTATGCTCATTGAAATTTATAATATAATTAATTTATTATTAACACAAAATGCAAAATACTTATCAAGAAAAATTAGCTGATCTAGAAGTTAATAACTCAAAAAAAATTAAGAAGTTAGAGGGAGGTATTAACTTTAAAATCAAAAGTGATTTTCAACCTAGCGGTGACCAACCAGAGGCGATAAAGCAAATATTAAAAAACTTAAAAGATAACAAACAAGAACAAGTGCTTTTAGGGGTCACGGGATCAGGTAAAACGTTTACGATGGCAAAAGTTATCGAAAAGGCTAATAGACCAGCTCTAATTCTAGCACCAAACAAAACTTTGGCTGCTCAATTGTACGGAGAGTTTAAAAGTTTTTTTCCTGATAATGCTGTAGAATATTTTGTATCATATTACGATTACTATACTCCAGAAGCATACGTTCCTAGATCTGATACTTATATAGAAAAAGAGGCCTCAATAAATGAACAAATTGATCGTATGAGACACTCGGCAACAAGATCTTTGTTGGAAAGAGATGATGTGATTATTGTTGCGAGTGTATCATGTATTTATGGTTTAGGCTCTGTAGAAGCTTACTCGAAAATGACTATTACTCTTAAGAAAAATTATGAGTACGAGCGAGACGATTTAATTAGAGCATTTATAAACTTACAGTATAAAAGAAATGATCAAAATTTTTTTAGAGGAACTTTTAGGGTAAGAGGAGAAAATTTAGAAATTTTTCCATCACACTTAGAAGACAGAGCCTGGAGAATTAGTTTTAATTTAAATAAGTTGGAAAAAATTGAGGAATTTGACCCACTTACTGGAGACAAGACAAATGATTACTCAATAATAAAAATTTACGCTAATAGTCATTATATAACTCCTAAACCTACAATCGAGCAAGCAATCAGACAAATAAAATCTGAGTTAGCTGAAACTTTAAAAAAACATAGAGAAAATAATAAACTTTTAGAAGAACAAAGATTAAGAGAACGAACAAAGTTTGATCTAGAAATGATTGAAGCTACTGGAACTTGCGCAGGGATAGAAAATTATTCAAGATTTTTATCAGGAAGAAAAGCTGGTGAACCTCCTCCTACTCTGTTTGAATATTTTCCAGATAATGCAATTATATTTGTAGACGAAAGTCACGTAACAGTCCCTCAATTAAATGGAATGTATAAAGGTGACCGTACAAGAAAAAGCACGTTAGCCGAATACGGGTTTAGACTCCCCTCATGTATGGATAATAGACCTTTGAAGTTTGAAGAGTGGGATTTAATGAGAACACAAACTGTTTTTGTCTCTGCTACCCCAGGACCCTGGGAATTAAAACAAACAAGTAATAAATATATTGACCAAATAATTAGGCCAACAGGTTTAATAGACCCACCGGTTGAAATAAGGCCAGCCAAAACTCAAGTTGATGATCTTATGCACGAAGCAAAAGAGATTGTAAAAAAAGGATATAGAGTTCTTGCTACAACGCTGACAAAAAAAATGGCTGAAGATCTTACTGAGTACCTCCACGAAAATGGTCTTAAAGTAAGATATATGCACTCTGACATTGATACTCTGGAAAGAATTGAGATCATAAGAGATTTAAGAATGGGGGTATTTGATATTCTTGTAGGAATTAATTTGTTGAGAGAGGGATTAGATATTCCTGAATGTGCTTTGGTAGCGATTTTAGATGCTGATAAAGAGGGGTTTTTAAGATCTGAAACTTCTTTAATTCAAACGATTGGAAGAGCAGCGCGAAATGTTGATGGTAAAGTAATTTTATATGCTGATAAAGTCACGAAGAGCATTGAAAAGGCAATTAAGGAAACAGATAGAAGGAGAAATAAACAATTAGAATATAATAAGAAAAATGGAATAACTGCTGAGTCAGTAAAAAAAGAGATAAGTGATATTTTAGAGTCTGTTTATGAAAAAGATTACGTTAAAATTAGTGAAGGCTCAAACGTAGGTGGAAACTTAAAAAAACATCTTAAAGCTTTAAACAGAAAAATGAAGGAAGCTGCATCTAATTTAGAATTTGAAGAGGCGGCTAAACTAAGAGATGAAATGAGAAAACTAGAAGCTAGTGAACTTGAAATAACTTTAAATCCTAAAATATCTCAATATAATTTGAAAAGTAAAGTTTATCCAAAAGGAAGATCGACTATGGGTATGCCTGGCACAAAACCAAGAAAAGCAATAAAAAAATGGAAGCCAAAAAAATAATCATCACTGGTGGAGCTACTAGAATAGGATCTGCAATCGCTAAAAGTTTAGTTAGCTTTGAAACAAAAATAGCTATCCACTTTAACAAATCTAAAAGTAGTGCCCTCAAATTAAAAAAAGAACTAGAGGAACTTGGGGCTGAAGTATACTTATTTAAAGCTGATTTAAATAATTTTAAACAAACCGAAACTTTAATAAAAAAAGCTTATAAAACTCTGAAGGGATTAGATTGTTTGATTAATAATGCATCTATTTTTGAAAACGATAATCTTGAAAATTTTTCTGAAAAATCCTTTACAAAACATATGAATATCAACTTAAAAGCACCAGCGATCATAACGCAAAATTTTAAAAGATTAATTAAAAACAAAGAGGGATGTATCATTAATATTATTGATCAAAGAGTCGAAAAATTAACTCCTTTTTTTTTCTCTTACACTTTAAGCAAGTCTTCATTGGCCACTTTTACAAAAACATCAGCCATGAAATTAGCGCCAAATATAAGAGTGAATGGTATTTCACCTGGACCGACATTAAAAAACAAAAGACAATCTGAAAGGCATTTCAAAAAGCAATGGAAATCCACACTCTTAAAAAAAAAGGTAGATTTAGAAAACATATGTAATGGAGTAAAGTTTCTTATTGAAAATAAAAATATAACAGGAGAGATAATTAATATTGATAGTGGGCAAAGACTGGCATGGCAAACACCAGATATTATTAATACGAAAGAATGAAATTAATTAAATTTAAGAAAAAAGAAAAATTTAAGTATAAAAGAAAAGTAATTATAAAAGATTTGATCTTAAATATTTCTGTAGGAATACACAATTTTGAGAAAAAAAATAGACAAAGAGTAAGATTTAATATTGAAATTTTAACAAATCCATATGTGACTCCAAATAATAAAGATTTGAATTCAATACTTAATTATGAGGAAATTGTAAGTAAAATTGAGAAAATTGCTTATCTAAAACATCACGAGTTACTCGAAGATTTGGCAGAAAATATTTTTAATATGATATTTAGAAATAAACTTGTTAAAAAGATTAATCTTAAGATAGAAAAGTTAGACATCTTAAAGAAAACCAAATCTGTTGGCATCGAGGTATCAAAATCAAAAGTATGATTAATAGTTTAGAGTTGGGAAAAAAAGTAATAAAAGAAAAAATACCGCTAATACCAAAAAACCCCGGTGTTTACAAAATGATTAGCTCTACTGGTGAAATTTTATATATTGGTAAAGCTAAAAATATCCCAAATAGACTCAAAAGTTATGTCACAGACTCCAATCTTCCAATTAGAACTGAGAGAATGCTTTCACTAACGCATAATCTTGAAACTACTACTACAAGTAATGAAAGTGAGGCTCTGCTATTAGAAGCAAATTTAATAAAAAAACATAAACCTCGTTACAATATACTTTTGCGAGATGACAAATCTTTTCCTTATATTTACATTGGTAATAAAGATAAGTGGCCACAACTTACAAAGTTAAGAGGGAAAAAATCAAAAACAGGATATTATTTTGGTCCATTTGCATCAATTGGTTCTGCTAATTGGACAATAAAAATTTTACAAAAAATTTTTCTTTTAAGAGTTTGTGATGACACTGTTTTTAAAAATAGAGAGAGACCGTGTATCTTATACCAAATCAAAAGATGCTCTGCTCCATGTGTAGGACACATAAATGAAAAAGAATACGAATCTACAGTTGGTGACGCTATTGATTTTATTTCGGGTAAATCAAGAAGAATTCAGAAAAACTTATCCAAAGAGATGGAAAAAGCTAGTAAAGAATTGGATTATGAGAAAGCAGCAGTAGCTAGAGATAGAATAAAAGCATTAACTCAAATACAAACCTCTCAAAAAATAAACCAAACAAATTTAACAGAGGCTGATGTTATAAGTATATATAAAGAAACAGGAAAAACATGTGTACAAGTGTTTTTTTTCAGATCAAAACAAAATTGGGGTAATCAGGCTTTCTATCCAAAACATGATCCAGATGACAGTGTAGAAGATATAATAAGTTCTTTTATATCCCAATTTTATGAAAACAAAACTATTCCTAGGCTGATATTAACTAACTGTGAAGTCAAAGATAAAAAACTTATTGAAAAAACGTTCTCCGAGAAGGACAAAAAAGATATTATTATTAAGCTAGCTAAAAGTAAAAATGAGATAAGTATTTCTAGTCTTGCAGAGAAAAATGCAAAACAATCTTTAAAACAAAAACTCGTACAATCTGATACTAATAATAATCTAATCGAAGAATTAGCATCTAAATTTAATATTAATAACAATATAGAATTGATAGAAGTTTACGATAATAGCCACATTCAGGGAACTGACTCTGTTGGATCATTAATTTGTTTCGGTAATGAAGGTTTTGTTAAGAAAAGATACAGGAAATTCAATATTAAAGATGAAAAAGTAAAAAATGATGATTATGGTATGATGAAAGAAGTTTTATTTAGAAGATTTTCTAAAGCTATTAAGGAAAAGTCTGGTTCTCTGTCATTACCAGATTTAATAATGATAGACGGTGGAAAAGGACAATATTCTGTATCTAGAGAAGTTCTTAATGAACTAGGATTGCATGACTTGCCAATTTTAGCTGTAGCAAAAGGTAAGAGAAGAAATGCTGGTGAGGAAAAAATTTATTACAAAAATAAAGAATATATTTTAGAAAGAAATGATCCTTTATTATTTTTTATACAAAGACTTCGAGATGAAGCTCATAGGTTTGCCATAAGCACTCATAGAGCCAAAAGAAAGAAAAACCTTAGCAAATCTTTATTAGATCAAATCCAAGGGATTGGGAAACAAAGGAAAAGAGCTTTATTAAATCATTTTGGGTCTGCACGTGCTGTTGAGTCTGCAAGCTTTGATGATTTAAAATTAGTTGAAGGAATAGAAGACAACATTGCAAAGAAAATATATGATTATTTTCACGAATAAATGAAATTAAAAATACCAAATATATTAACTATCGGCCGAATAATTATAGTTCCAATTTTTGTTGTAACTTTTTTTATACCAGGTTTTTTTGGTGACCTTATACCTTTTTTTTTATTTGTATTAGCAAGTTTTACTGATTATCTTGATGGATTGTTGGCAAGACTATTTAAGGAAGAATCTAAGTTAGGAGAATTATTAGACCCTATAGCAGATAAAGTTTTGGTCTGTGCAGCTCTTATATTGCTGGTTATGAATGGTACTATTAAAAACTATGAAGTAATAGCAGCAGTAATTATTCTTAGTAGAGAAATTTTGGTCTCAGGCCTTCGAGAATTTTTAGCTAAAGGTAAAGTAATTATGCAGGTGACAAGTTTGTCAAAATTAAAAACATTTATTCAAATGTCTTCTATAGCTATTTTGTTAACAGGTGAAATTGGAAATAAAATAATTAATTTTCAAGACTATAACGCTCAAACTGTAGGTATTATTCTTTTGTGGTTATCCTCATTTTTAACTCTTTATACAGGATACGATTACCTTAGAAGAGGTATAGATCACGCTATAAATCAAGATAGTAAAGATTAAGCTGCGGAATCTTTTCTTACCACATTTTGGTAAGCATCATTTAAATCTGAGATGACTTTACAGACTTCAAAATTATAATCATTAATTTGTGAAACTGGGGTAACTTCTGCTGCTGTTCCAGTCAAAAAACATCCAACAAAGTTTTTCATTTCTTCAGGTTTGATTTTTCTCTCTATAACTTTTATTCCTTTTGATTTTGCAATCTTAATCACTTCTCTTCTTGTTATTCCATCTAAAAAAGAATCTGGAATAGGTGTATGTAATTCGCCAGATTTATTTTTAAAAAAAATGTTTGCACCAGTTGCTTCAGCAATATTTCCTACATGGTCAAGCATTAGTGAGTCTGTAAATCCTTGTGCTTCAGCTTCATGTTTTGATAGAGTACAAATCATATATAAACCCGCTGCTTTAGTATCCCACGGAATAGTATTTGGTGCTGGTCTTCTCCAGCTTGATATATTTAATTTTATTCCTTTTAATTTTAACTTAGGATCAAAATAAGAACCCCACTCCCAAGTAGCAATTGCAACGTGGATTTTATTTTTTTGTGCTGAAATGGCCATCATCTCACTTCCTCTCCAAATTAAAGGCCTTACATACCCATTAAGAACTTTTTGTACATTTACAATATTTTTACACGCATCATTTATTTCTTTTTGACTATATGGAACTTTAATTCCCATTCTTTTTGCTGAATAAAATAATCTTTCAGTGTGTTCTTCTAGCTTAAATATTTCACCATCATAAACTCTCTCTCCTTCAAACACACAACTGGCATAGTGAAGTCCATGATTTAAAATATGAATATTTGCGTCTTTCCATTCAACAGCTTTACCATTGAACCAAATTTTTCCTGATCTTTTGTCGTACGGTATAGTTTCCATCTGATGTAAATATATAGATTTTTATTAATTAAAAAAGTATCTTTCAAATTAGGATAAGTCAATATAACTTACCATTATGAAAGATTTGCTTTATCTAAAAGACGAACAAATTAAAGAATTTATTCAACTTCTTTACTATGCATATAGAGAAACTTTTTCAGATCCTAAAGAAATTTTATCAAAAAAATTTTTTGGACCAGCTCATCTTAGAGCTTTGAATTTAATTGAGGGAAATCCTGGAATAAATTTAGGAGAATTAATTTTTAAACTTAAAGTAACTAAGCAAAGTTTAAATAGAGTTTTAAGAGATTTAATTAAAACAAAGATGATAAAACAAATTCAAGATGATGAGGATACGAGAAAAAAAAATCTATTTTTAGATAAAGAAGGAAAAATTTTTTTTGATGCTCTTTATAATAGTCAAAAAAAAAGAATATTTAATGCGTTGAAGAATTCAAGTTCAGACTCTGTTATTAAGTTTAAAAATGTTTTAAAAAAAATTATAGATGGAAAATAATAAATTACATATTTTAATTGTAGATGATGATGATAGAATTAGAGATCTTTTAAAAGATTACTTGATAAATAATAATTATATAATTTCTACTGCGGAAAATGCAGAAGAAGCTAAAGAAAAATTAAAGTATATCAAGTTTGATATTTTAATTTTAGATGTGATGATGCCAGGACAAAGTGGATATGAATTGACAGCGGAAATAAAAAAAACAATTCAGGTTCCGATTATTTTGTTAACTGCCAAAGGAGAAGTAGAAAATAGAATAAAGGGTTTGGAACTCGGAGCTGATGACTACATTGGAAAACCGTTTGAACCTAAAGAATTATTGCTAAGAATAAAAAATATTATTAAAAATAAAAATAAATTGGATCTCTCCTCTAAATATTTTGTAGGACAAGCTGAGATTAATCTTAACAAAATGACAATAAATTTTAACGATAAGATTAGAAAAATTAATAGTGCAGAAAAAAAAGTACTAATTGAAATGTTATCCAATCCTGGTAAAACTTTTTCAAGAGGAGAAATTGGAAAGATATCCGGAATCAAACAAGAACGTTCTATTGATGTAATGGTAACTAGACTCAGGCAAAAGCTTGAGAATGATCCAAGAAATCCAAAATATTTACAAACTATAAGGGGATCAGGATATGTTCTTTGGATTGAATAAATTTTTAAAAATAGTTTTACCTAAAAGGCTTTTTTATAGGGCTTTGATAATAGTTGCAGCTCCAACAATTATTTTACAATTAATCATTACAATTGTTTTTTATGACAGTATCTGGATCAAAGCGAACAAAAATATTACTCGGTCTCTTGTTACCCAACTTAAGGCTATACAAGAGGTATATCAAAATGATAAGAAAAATTTAGACTTTTTTACAGATAGCTACAAAAATAATTTTAATTTTGAGATAGGTATTAGCCAAGAAAAATTTCCTATAACCACCGGAGAAAGAAGATTTAGCCCGATGGATAGATCGCTTAGAAGAGAGCTAAAATCAACTTTTGGAAATAATAATTATTGGTTTAATACTGCGAAATTTAAAAATGCTGTTGAAATAAAAATTAAATCTGAAAATGATGTTATTAAATTTTTAGTACCTAAAGAAATGGTTTCAACTTCCTCTGTTAGACTTTTTGTTCTTTGGACTACTTTACCTTCATTAGTTCTAATTATTATAGCTTTAATATTTTTAAAAAATCAGACTAAACCTCTGGTAAGACTTGCTAAAGCAGCTGAAAGATTCGGTAAGGGAGACTATGTTAATGATTTTAGACCATCTGGAGCGCAAGAAATTAGAAAAGCAGCTTACGAATTTGATAGAATGGCAAAAAGAATTAATCGTCATCTTAATCAAAGATCTGAGATGTTGTCAGGTATAAGTCACGATCTAAGAACGCCTTTAACAAGACTAAAGTTACAGCTTGCTATGTTAACGCAAAAAGATTTATCAAATAAAATGTCAAAAGATATTGATGAAATGGAAAAAATGTTAAATGATTATCTTCAATTTGCAAAAACACAGTCAAAAGAAACAAGTGTAAATATAGATTTAAAAGATTTAATAAATCAGATTAAAGAAGAATTTGATGACCAAAATTTAGAAATTTCAAACATTGAAACTATAAGTATTAAAGGTAGGCGTTCAGCTCTTAAAAGATCATTGGAAAATATTATCCAAAATGGACTTACATACGGAAAAAGAGTTCAAGTTGAGGCTCAAAAAAGTAAAAATCTTGCTGTGATCAATATTGAAGACGATGGCCCAGGTATTCCTGATGATCAATATAAAAATGTATTTAAGCCGTTTTTTAGATTAGATAAAAGCAGAAGTTTGAATCAGTCAGGAGTAGGTCTTGGACTTGCAATAGTTGAAGATATAATTAACTCTCATGGCGGAAATATAAAGTTAGGTAAAAGTAAATTTAATGGATTACAAGTTAAGATTTTTTTACCTTTTTAATTTTTTTTTTTTCTAATTTTTTTATAGTAGCTTCTTGTTTTTGAACAATTTTTTTTAACACTTCAAACTCTTCTCTTGAAACTAAGTTAAGTTTACTAATTAATTTATCTTTTTTAAATTTTAAATCAGTTGATATTTCTCTTCTCACATCTTGAGATGTCAAAATGCCGTTTTCAATCAAATTAGATATGGTTTTTAAAATTTTTTCAGAATTACTCATAGCTTATCTTATTTGATGGTTATCTTAATTTCAAATATGTTATAAGTAGATATGTTTTACCATAATTTAGACCCAATACTATTTGATTTGGGGTTTTTAGAAGTCAGATGGTATTCTTTGGCTTATATATTTGGAATATTGATTGGTTGGTGGTACGGCAAAATAATCATAATTAAGAAATTTCAAACTTTTGAAAAAAAATTTAATTTAACTCTTTTTGATGACTTGATTACTTATTTAATCATTTCAATAATTTTAGGTGGAAGACTTGGCTATGTAATTTTCTATGATATGAATTATTACTTAAAAAATCCTTTTGATATTATTAAAATTTGGCAGGGCGGCATGTCATTTCACGGTGCAATGTTGGGTATTATTATTTGTACTTTTTTATTTTCAAAAAAACATAATTTAAAAACTTTTTTTTTACTAGATATTATAGCTTGTGTATCACCTATTGGAATTTTTTTAGGTCGTATTGCGAATTTTATAAATAGTGAATTAGTAGGAAAAGCTTCAGATGTTTATTGGGCAGTAATTTTTCCAAAAATAGATAAAGTTGCAAGACATCCTTCGCAATTATACGAGGCCTTTCTAGAAGGGTTAATTTTATTCCTTATTTTAAATTATTTAATATTTAAAAAAAATTATAAAATAGGAAGCTGTTCTTTTTCATTTTTAATTTATTATGGAATTTTTAGAATTTTTTCAGAATTTTTTAGGCTACCAGATATACAAATAGGATATATTTTTGGATTTGTAAGTATGGGGATGTTGCTAAGTACGTTTATGATTTTTGCAGGTATAATTCTATATTTAAAAAGAAATGACTTGTAATATTGAATATTTTAATTTTAAATCTAATCGATTAATTCCTTTTGATCAATTTGTTGAGCAAGTTCTTTATGAACCAAAAATTGGCTACTATACAAAAAAAATTCCATTTGGGAGAACAGGTGATTTTATTACAGCTCCAACAATTTCAAATTTGTTTTCTGAGATAATTTCAATATGGGTTGTTTCATCATGGGAAAAATTAGGCAAACCTAGATATTTCAATTTTGTAGA
Source organism: uncultured Pelagibacteraceae bacterium (assembly GCA_902539235.1). Taxonomy (GTDB): domain Bacteria; phylum Pseudomonadota; class Alphaproteobacteria; order Pelagibacterales; family Pelagibacteraceae; genus Pelagilacustribacter. The sequence continues at coordinate 29,741 of CACBIC010000010.1, forward strand.
ACTCGGTCCTGGAGATGGTAGCTTTGCAAAAGTTTTTGTTAATACATTGAAAAAATTTCCAAATCTTTTTAATTCTATAAATATTTATTTATATGAAAAGAGTAAATTTCTTAAAAATATTCAAAAAGAAAAATTAAAAGATTCAAAGATAAAGTGGATAAATAATTTTGATAAAATTAATAAAGGTCCAGTAATTTTTTTTGGAAATGAGTTTTTTGATGCAATACCAATTAAACAATTTACTTACAAAAAAAAATTGTTGTTAGAAAAATATTGTTACTTGGATCGCGTTAAAGGTTTTAAAGAAGTTTATCAGAGGGCCAAAATTGAAGATATAAAAGAAATTAAAAATTTTAAAGTTTTAAAGGATCTCAAATTTATTGAGTTTCCAAAATTAGGAATTCTTGAAATGAATAAAATAGTAAAAAAAATTAAGAAACTTTCAGGAGGAGTTTTGCTAATAGATTATGGTTATACTAAACTTCTCAACAAGAGCACCATTCAAATGGTCATGCAAAATAAGAAGGTAAGAACAGATGATTTTTTTAAAAATCTTGGAAAAGCAGATATCACTTCTTTAGTAAATTTTAGCCTTTTAAAAGAATTCTTTTTAAAAAATGAGATGAATGTGAAAAAAATCGTAACTCAAAAGTTTTTTTTAGAAAAAATGGGTATAGTTGAAAGAGCAAATATTCTTGAAAAAAAAATGGATTCGAAACAAAAAAATTATATGTTGTCCACTTTAAATAGGCTTTTAAACAAAAAGCTTATGGGAGATTTATTTAAAGTAATCTTTGCTTTTAAATCTAAAAATAACAATTTTTTGGGATTTAAATAATGTTTTATTCAAAAAAGTTTAAAAAGTTTTATAACTTAAAACACTGTTTCTTTTCAAGAAAAGGTGGTTTTTCAAGAGGACTCTACAAAGGACTAAATTGTGGCAGAGGCTCTAAAGATAAGAAAAAAAACATAATTATGAACTTAAAAAAAGTTGCAAAAAAAATGAGTGTTAAAAATAATCACTTAATTTTAATGTATCAAACGCATAGTAACAAAGTAATAGAGATAAAAAAAAATAATTACAAAAAAAAGATTCGCGCTGATGCAATGGTAACCAAAATGCGAGGGATAGCTTTAGGGGTTGTAACTGCAGATTGTGTACCAATACTAATTTATGATAGAAAAAATAAAATTATTGGATGTATTCATGCTGGATGGAGAGGTGCAATTTCTGGGGTTATTAAAAATACAATTTTAAAAATAAGAAAATTAAATTCTGATAATAAAATCTATGCAACTATAGGACCATGTATAGGGAAAGAAAGCTACGAGGTTGATTTGAAATTTTTTAAAAACTTCGTAAAAAAATCAAAAAAAAATAAGAAATTCTTTACAATTAAAAATAGAAATAAAAAATTGTTTAACTTAAGGGAATATGTGGCTAAAAAACTTACTGAGCAAAATGTTCTTATTGATCATGTAAATCACGACACTTTTAAAGAAAGGGATAACTTTTTCAGCTACAGAAGGTCTACAATTCTCCATCAAAGAGATTATGGTCGGTCTATATCAACAATAAAGTTAATTTAGATTAAATTTGAAAACTTTTATAAATAATTGTATAAGTAATCTCATTTCATGAAAATTTTATCTGGAACTAGCAATCTCAAGCTTAGCAAAGATATTTCAAAGAATCTTAAGCTCAAACTGATAAATACAAACATAAGGAGATTTGCTGATGGAGAAATTTACATTGAAATAAATGAAAATATTAGAGGTAATAGTGTTTTTGTAATTCAA
>CACBIC010000011.1 GCA_902539235.1 uncultured Pelagibacteraceae bacterium
GTTACTAACCCTCCCCCGATACCAAATAATCCAGCAGCAAACCCTGCTGGTATTGCTGTAGCAATCATTATTAAAACTAAATAAATTATTTCTGATTGAGAAAGGATATCCAAAACTATCTCTCTAAAGAAACAGGATTATTTTTTCTTACTTGATCCATAATATGATTTACTTTTTGCAAATCTGCATCTCTTATGCACATATTTTTAGAAAGATATTGTTTCCAAGTTTTTGATCCCTTTTGTCCATGAAACAAACCTACTGTATGTCTCATAATATGATTTAACTGTACACCTTTTGATGTTTGCTCTTGAATATAAGGAATTAGATTTTCCATAACTTCTGTTCTTGACGGTACATTTTCATTTTTAAAAATTTCTTTTTCAATATCTGCCAAAATATAAGGTGAGTGGTATATAGCTCTACCAATCATCACACCATCTACTTTTGTTAGATGTTCTTTTATTTCTTCTGTTGTTTTGACACCTCCATTAATAATTATCTCATCATCTTTAAAATAATCTTTCAATTTATAAACAAAATCATATTTCAATGGCGGAATATTTAAATTTTCCTTTGGAGTGAGTTTTTTAAGTAATGCTTTTCTTGCATGAATTATAAATTTTTTTGAACCTGCATCCTTAGTAGTTTGAATAAAAGATTTTAAGAATTCGAAATTTTCTACATCGTTGTAACCAATTCTAGTTTTTATTGTAACAGGTAGTTTGGATGCTTTAGCCATTGCTTCAATACATTCAGCTACAAGATCTGGTTCTTGCATTAAACATGCGCCAAATTTATTTTTTTGTACTTTTTTACTTGGACAACCTAAATTTAAATTTATTTCTTTATACCCGTAGTCTTCAGAAATCTTACATGCTTCGGCTAGTTCTTTTGGATTCGACCCACCAACTTGAAGTGTCACTGGATTATTTATTTTTTTAAATGAAAGTAGTTTAGTTTTATCACCTCGTATAATTGCATTAGCAACAATCATCTCAGTATACAAATGTATGTTTTTGCTTATAAGACTTAAAAAATAAATTTCGTGCTTATCAGTGCAATCCATCATAGGCGCAACTGAAACAGTTTTCTTCATAATCTACTCTGATTTATTTTCTTCTGCTGGAACTTCTTCACTTAATTCAAGAGGAGCTTCCTCTGTGTCTAAGTTTTCTTCTTTAATCTCTGGTTGCTCTGCTTTTAGCTCTGAAAGGGCTTCGTCAGCTAAACTAGGTTTTTTTGCTTCAGGAATTCTTCTTGTTCTTTTTGAAGGTAGTATGGCTACACCACTTTTTGAAACCTGGCCTTTATATAAATTTTCAAAATCGTCATTAGTTTCCTCTTCGATTTCCTCTTGTTCTTCAGATTCATCTGGTTCTTTTCTTAATCTTTTAATCGCGCTAGCTTCAACTTCCTTGACATCTATTTTTCCATCTCCAATTTCTCTTAATGATATAATCGTTCGTTTGTCATTATCCTCTTCAACTAACATTGGGGCACCAGCATTTAATTGAACTGTTCTTTCTTTAGCTAACAAAACTAGATCATATTGATTATCAACTTTTTCTAAACAGTCTTCTACGGTAATTCTTGCCATGATGCAGAGTATATATTCAAATAATCTTAAGAAATCAATTATTTTCTAAGCTTAATAGGTTCAAGCTTATTTCTTATTAATATTAAAAGAAATAACGAAATAACTATGTATATGCTTGATACAAAAGCAATATTTTCAATTGAAAAACCGTTGTCGATCATTAAACCAAATACCGCTGTTCCAAAAGCAGTTGAAAATACCATAAAAGCTGTGGTCAGAGCTTTTATAGATCCAATAAATTTTACTCCATATATTTCAGCCCAAGTAGATGACCCAAGCACGTTAGCTAATCCATTTGAAATACCCACTAAACCTAAAAAAATAAATGCCGAAATTTCTTGTTGATAATAAAATAATACAAACATCGATATTAAAAGAGGTATATTCATAATTGGAATTAATTTTCTACTCGTAAATTTATCGACTAAAAAACCTGAGAAGAATAAAGTTATAATTGAAGCTAATGAATAAACCATAAATGCTTTAGGTATTGTATAAATGTTCCACATTTTTGAGTCTGAAATAAATGACTGATATACAAATACTCCAGTGGCTATCCAAGGCATTGCAAGCATATTTAGCGAGACAATATAAAATCTATAATCTTTAATTACCTCTCTTCTTCTCCAGCTTTTAATTTTAAAATTTTTTTTAGGATCTAAATCTTTTTCTCTGGAGTCTAATTTAATTTGTTTGATTGTATTCAAAACAACAAATGGCAAAAATATAATTACAATCATTGCTATTCCTTGCCAAACTGATCTCCAAGAGTAAATTACAAAAAGATAAGTTACTAATACAGGTAAAATAAACTCTGCAGATGACAATCCAAACCAAATTGTGCTTAGAGCTTTCCCTCTAGACTTTTCAAAAAATCTTGAAATTGTAGTCGTAGATGTGTGGCTCATTAAACCTTGGCCAGAAAATCTCATTAAAAATATACCGATTGATAAAAAAATAATACTATTGATGAAAGAAAAAAATAAAGATGAAAAAAACAATAATAGAATAACAAAAAAAGAATAATAGATTATTTGATATTCATCAATTTTCTTTCCGACCCATATAAGTAAAAGACTAGAAAATATTGTTGCAGTAGCATAAATATTTCCAAATTGTCCGTGAGTAATACCTAATTCATTTCTAATTGGTGCGTTAAACAATCCCAAAAAAAAACTCTGTCCAAAACTTGAAAAAAATGTAAATATAAAACCAAATATAATTACTTTTTTGTTTATTGAGAGGTTAATCATTTATGACTTGTAAAGTTGCTTTCATAGGTTTGGGTGTTATGGGATACCCTATGGCAGGTTATATATCAAAAGCTGGTCACGATGTAACTGTTTATAATCGAACTAAAGCTAAAGCAGAAAAATGGATCAAGGAATACAAAGGCAAAACAGCAGATACCCCAATGGATGCTGCAAAAGACTGCGATTTTATTTTTACATGTGTTGGAAACGATAATGATTTAAGAGAGGTGACTTTAGGTGACAAAGGTTTATTTAAAACTGCAAAAAAAGGTGCGATCTACGTAGACAATACTACTGCGTCTGCAAATATTGCCAGAGAACTTTACAAAGAAGCAAAATCAAAAGGTTTTGATTTCCTGGATGCACCAATTTCAGGTGGACAAGCGGGCGCTGAAGGTGGAATTTTAACTGTTATGGTTGGAGGAGATGAAGCTCCTTATAAAAAAGCTGAACCAGTAATCGATTGCTACAGTAAAAAGATTAAACTTCTTGGTCCATCAGGAAGTGGTCAGTTAACTAAGATGGTAAACCAAATTTGTATTGCAGGTTTGGTACAAGGATTATCTGAAGCAATAAATTTTGGAATGAATGCAGGATTAAATATGCATGATGTGATTGAAGTAATTTCAAAAGGTGCAGCACAATCTTGGCAAATGGAAAATAGACATAAAACAATGATTGAAGATAAATTTGATTATGGTTTTGCAGTTGATTGGATGAGAAAAGATTTAAAAATAGCGATGGATGAAGCTAAGAAAAATAACTCACCTTTGCCTATTACAAAAATAATTGATGAATATTATGCTGAAGTGCAAAAAATGGGTGGTCAAAGATGGGATACTTCAAGTTTAATTAAAAGATTTAGAAAATAAATCGTGCCAGAAACAGTCAGTTATTACGAAAATTCAAAAGAGATTGAAAAAAAAATCTGGGATTTATTATCAAAAGCTGTCAAAGATAGATCTTCCGAATTTAGAACTCCAGTATTTATTTGTGGAACTGATAAAGATCTTGATGGTAGGGTGGTTGTTCTTAGAAAGGCAGATCAACAAAATAGTGTTATTCAGTACCATAGCGATATTAGATCTTCAAAAATTGAAAAGATAAAAAAGAATCCTAAGTGTTCTATTTTATTTTATGGTAAAGAAGAAAAAATACAGCTTAGAGTTAAGGCTGATTGCGAAGTAAATTACAACAATGATGTTACAAAAGAGTCTTGGAAAAAAACTGGCCATATCAGTAGAAAATGTTACTTGGTTACTAATGGACCTGGAACAGAATCTGAAAAACCAACTTCAGGATTGGATAATAAATTTGATAATTTTGATTTTACTAAAGAAGAAAGTGAAGCCGGTTATAAAAACTTTTGCGTCATTAGATGCAACATTAAAAGTATTGAATGGCTTTATTTGGCAGCCAAAGGTCATCGAAGAGCTTTAATTGATTTGAATGGTTCTAAAAAATTTACTTGGTTAGTACCTTAAATTATTGAGTATAACCTTTTAAAGACTTTACATCTTTCTTATCGACAATAATTGATTTTACATCAGACCAAAATTGTTTTGCACCGTATTCTTCATATCCTTGGAGGGTGCCTTTATCTATGCAATTTTCTCCAAACCATTTTTTTTGATCTTTTTTATATCCTTGTTTTTCTCCATTCCATTCTTTTGATCCGTCTCTTCTTTTAATAATCTGGTGGAGATTAGATTTATAATTTAATGAACATGTTGGAAGGGCATGTGCACTCTCAGTATCGTATCTTGAAGGTGGATACATTCTACTTTCAAAATGATGTCCACCAGAGTAGGTTAAAAGATATAGGTTAGGATTATTGGAAGAGTCTTTTAAATTTTTACATACCCAGGAAGGTGTTGATTCATCTTGTTTCCCATTGATTGCAAACATTTTAATTTTATTACTATAATTAACTTCTGATATATCAGGGCAAGCAGCATTAATCATAAAACCCATGGTAATCAAGTTCATAGCAGGATACTTATCTCTAAAATCTTGCCAGCCTGCTTTAAATATAGCTAATGACCCTGTTGAGGATCCAATTAAAATTACTTCTTTAGTTTTACCGTATTGTTTTGTGACTTCAGCTATAGTTGCTATAGCGTCATAAAGAATCATTGAACTTGTATATGATCCGGTAAACTTTTTTTGATACCTTGGTTCGGCGCCATATACTATAGCAGTTGCATATCCATGTTTACTCACCTGATTTTCGTAATAAATCTCATCATCCATATTAGGAGTGCTCGAGGGAACTACAATTATTAATCCATTTGAAATTGATTCAAGATTTCTTAATTCTACTCTTACTTTTTGATCCTTACCTTTATTTTTTAATAAAGTAAGGTCGTCTATTGTATTTTTTGAATTTATAGTTATTTCTGTCACCTTTCTATCATCTTTTGAAACTACTTTTTTAGGCACATCTCCAATTCTTTTAAAATTAATAACACAAGGAACATAGTCACTATCTCCTTTATATCTTCTTTTCATTTTTAGATTCCCGTATTGTTTGTCTCCATAGTACTGTGATTTACCGCCTACTTTTCTTTTAAATTGATAAACAGAATATTTTTTTTCATCATTATTTAAGTTACCTGTGATGATACTTTTATTGCCTCGTCTTTCGCCTTTAATATAAATTTTACCTTTTTCATCAACTTTTGACTTTTCTTCATCTAGCACCCATCTTCCAGCTCCGCCTCTATCATTTGTAACCATCCCGTCTTTAATTATAAACTGACTACCGTCATAAGCGTTACTATTTTTACTACCTCTACAATAATCACTAAAGGTATATGCTCCATCATACTTGGGTGAAGGCTGTCCAACCTTCGCAAAAGTATTTGATGTAAGTAAAATTAAAATTAAAAAACTATTTTTTATACTTTTTAATATTTTCAACATAGTCTCTGGCGTTTTCTTTAATGTGTTCTATCTCTTCATCAGTAACTTGTCTGACTACTTTACCAGGGCTTCCTAAGACAAGTGATCTATCTGGAATAACTTTATTTTCTGTTACTAATGAATTGGCTCCAATGATACAATTTTTTCCAATCTTTGCTTTGTTTAAAATTGTTGAGCCTATTCCAATAATACAATCATCTGAAATTTCACAACCATGAAGCATAACCATATGACCTACCGTAACTCCTTTTCCTACAATAGTTGGGCAGCCTGGGTCGGTATGTATAACGCTACCATCTTGAATATTCGAACCTTCACCAATAATAATTGGTTCTAAATCACCTCTTAAAGTTGCATTAAACCAAATATTAGAATTCTTTTTTAACTCTACTCTACCAATAATAACTGCATTAGAAGCTACCCAGCTGTCTGGATCCATTTTAGGAGTGTGGCCGTTAACATCATAAATCATAAATTTGCTGTAATGTATTATTAATTATCTTATAATATATTATGGCTTTAACAAAGACACCAATATGCGATTTTGGAAAAAAAGCTGAAGATTTCAAACTAAAATCAATAGAAAATAAAATAATCTCCCTTAATGATGTTAAAGGTGAAAAAGCTACACTTATTATGTTCATATGTAATCACTGCCCTTACGTGAAAGCAATTATTCGTGATTTAGCAAAAGATTGTAATGAATTAAAAAAAGATGGGATTAACTCTGTTGCAATCATGTCTAATGATACTAAAAATTATCCTGAAGACTCTTTCGATAATATGATCAAATTTGCAAAAACAAATAATTTTAAAGAGATAAATTATTTAATAGATGAAACACAAGAGATTGCAAGAAAGTACGGTGCAGTTTGTACACCTGATTTCTTTGGATATAATAAGGAATTAAAGCTTCAGTATCGAGGAAGATTTAGGGAGCTTAAAGATTTAAAACCTGTTTCAGCAGGAGATAGTGATTTAAAAATAGCGATGAAAATGATTTCTGAAACACAAGCTGGTCCAAAAGAGCAAATTCCTAGTATGGGATGTAATATAAAGTGGTTTAATTAATGTTTTTAGTTTCTACAAGAAATTTTCCTCCTGAACTTGGTGGAATGCAAAACCTAATGGAAGGTTTATCTAATGCTCTTTTAAATCATGGTCCAGTAAAAATTTTTGCAGATAATTGTCAAGACGCAAATACTTATGATCAAAATTCTAAATTAAATATAGAAAGAATTTCAGGTTTTAAAATATTTAGAAAATATAGAAAAGCTAATTTAGTAAAAGATTTTATCAAACAAAATCAAATAAGAGCATGTTTCTTTGATCATTGGAAAAGTATTGAAAATATTGATCTAGAAACCCTTAAGAAAACAAAATCTTTCTGCTTAATTCACTCAAAAGAAATAAATCATCCTGTTGGCTCTTCTTTAAATAAAAGAGTTTTAAATTCGTTAGGAAAAGCAGATTTCATAATTGCAAATTCAAAATTTACTAAGGAATTAGGTTTAAAACTTGGATTAAAAGATATTCACGTTATCAATCCTGGCTGTAACTATCCTATTGATGTCAGTGAGGCAGCTAGAGAATTTTCTAAAAACATTTATGGAAATTCATCACCTAAACTAATTACTGTTTCTAGATTAGATGGTCGTAAAAGCCATCAAAATATTTTAATGTCAATTAAAAATCTTTTGCCAAAATTTCCAAATTTAAAATACGTATCAATTGGTGACGGGGATGAAAGAAAAAATCTTGAAAAATTGAGAAAAGAATTAGGTTTAGAAAAAAATGTCGAATTAATTTTTAGCTCTACAGAACAAGAAAAAGTTGGTTTACTTGAACAATCAGATGTATTCGTAATGCCTTCTGTTGTTTATAAAAAATCAGTTGAGGGATTTGGTATCACTTATATTGAGGCTGCATCCTACGGGAAGCCGTCAATTGGAGGAATATATGGTGGTGAAGGAGATGCAATAAAATCTGGTGTAACAGGATATCTTTGTAATGGTAACGACTTAAATGCTATTTACGATACACTTTTAAAAATTTTATCAAACGAAAAATATAAAGAACTCGGTGCTAATGCTTTTGAATTTTCAAAAGGCTTTGCTTGGAACAAAGTTATAAAAAATTATATTAATTTAATTTAGATTTTACTTTTTCTATAACGGTTTCAACTGATAAATTATTTAGATTTTCAACACTGATTGCTTTAAAATTAAAACTTTCCATACTTACTTTCTTTGCAGTTGTGTGACTTCCAAAAAGTACGATACCGTTTTTGTCTAGATGTGAAGCTATATGAGCGGGTCCGGTATCATTAGCAATTATAAATTTTGCATTACTTATCAAAGATATTAAGGTTTTAATGTTAATTGGTTCATTATTATCTAAGACTACTTTAGCGTTCAATTCATTAGCTTCTTCAATTTCATCTGGTCCGGGTGCTAACAGAATTGGATATTTATTTTTATAATCTTGCTTTAATCGTAAAATTAAATCTTTAAAAAAAGGCCATTTTTTTTGAGGAAGTTTTTTTGAACAAAAAGGAAATAATAAAATGTAGTCATTATTTGCATATTGTTTTTTTAACCTTGAGATATCTGATATTGTCCAATCTAAATCAATATTTTTTACGAATTCAGTTTGTATACCACTTTTTTTTAATTGAATTTCCATTCTATCAAGAACAGGGTCTTTATCGAAATCGCTCTTTTTTTGACCAGGCTCTAACGAAGTTTCAGTGGATGACCACTCTACATTTTTTAAAATAAATCTTTTATAAAATTTAGTTCTGCTTGAATTTTGTAAATCAAAGATTTTTGTAAAATTATATTTTGCTAGATTTTTTTTTAAATTATTTAAATAGAATAAATTCCATCTAGGCAACCTTTTATCAATTATGACTCCATCTAGATAAGGGCATTCTGACATAAAAATAGCGTAAGGATGAGCTGTAAGTAAAAAAACTTTTCTATTTTTGTAAAAATTCTTTATATCTTTTATAGCTCCATTTGCTTGAATTAAATCACCTAAAGACCCATGCTTTATTATTAATATATTTGACATTATTATTTCGAAGTATATTTAATGATTAATATAGTCAAATATTAATATGAGTTAGAAAATGGACAAAATATTGGCAGAAATATCAGCTGGTGAATTAATAGATAAAATTACCATTTTAGAAATCAAAAAAGAAAAAATAAGTAATAAAGAAAAATTGGTGGAAGTAAATAAAGAATTAATTTCATTAAATGAAACTTTAAAAAAATCGATTAATAACGATGAAAGTAAAATTTTAAGTTTTAAAAATGATTTAAAAAATATAAATTTAAAACTTTGGAATATTGAGGACGGAAAAAGATCTGCTGAAAAAAATAATAAATTTGATGAAAAATTTATTGAGCTTGCAAGAAATGTTTACAAATTTAATGATGAGAGAGCTAAAATCAAATTAGCAATTAACAATGCTCTTGGATCAAATATAAAAGAAGTAAAATCCTACGAATAGTTAGTCGCCCCTTAAACTAGGTATTCTTAACCTAAGATTTTTTGAAAGTTTAGGATTCACAGTAGCTGTGATCACGCCTTCTGATTTTTTTAATTCTTTTAATATTTTTCCATCTGGAGAAATTATTAATGAATGTCCAAAAGTTTTTCTTCCGTTATAATGTGTCCCACCCTGCGCAGGGGCGAAGACATAACAAAAATTTTCAATAGCTCTAGCTTTTAATAAAGAATGCCAATGTTTCTTGCCTGTAGTTTCTGTGAAGGCAGATGGAACACTTAAAAATAATGATCCCGACTTAGCCAGTTTTCTATATAGAATTGGAAATCTAAGGTCATAACAAATTGTTAGACCGATCTTTCCCCAAGGTAAGTTAAAAGTCTTTACTTTGTTTCCTGGACTAAAACTCTTTGATTCAAAATATTTTTCTTTTTTACTTAAGTTAACATCATACATGTGAATTTTATCGTAGAAAGTTCTAACTTTACCACTTTTATCAATTAAAACAGATCTGTTTACTAATTTATTTTTTGAAATTTTAATAATTAAAGATCCTATCAAAATCCATTTCTTATATTTTTTTGCAAGTTTTTTAATACCATTCAGATAAATATCATTTTGCATTGATGTACAAATTTTTAACAATTCTTTTTTGTTTAAAGAGAAATGAGAAGAAACTTCTGGAGTAATTATGAAATCAGTTTTTTGCTTTACTGCTTTCATAATAAGTTTCGTAGTTTTGTATAAATTATTATGAATATTATTATTTGATCTTAATTGAATACAAGAAACACGGAACATCACTTCATTATAGATGAAGCAAAATTCCATTTACAGTCAAAACTAGGGATATAAGCACCAGATAATTTGACGTTTCCAAAGCTTTTACCCAAAACCTTACACCAGTTATCAACTTGTTTAGGTTTTTTATCCTGACTTCCTACTTGAGCAGTAATTACACCGCCTTTTTTAAGTATTCTTTTTAGACCTTTCATATTTTTTTTTGCTAAATCAATGCAATATTGATCATCGTTTAAATCTACAAAAATTTTATCATATTTCGAGTCTTCTATCTCTTTTATACTTTTAAATGCATCTCCCCAAAAAGTTTTAATCTTATTGCTTTTTTTTACTTTGGAACAAACTTTAGGTAAGTGGCGATAACAAACATCTACTATCTCAGGATCTAATTCAAACCAATCGATGTAATTTGAATTATTCTCTAAACAGGCTCTAGCAACACCGCCGTCTCCACCACCGATTATTGCAACATTATTATTTTTTTTACTTAAATCATAACTAGATTTAAAAAAGTTTGTGCTATAAATTTTTTCATCTTTTTCAGCTACTTGAATTTCATGATCAATAAACAAAGCGTGCCCAAATTCTTCTAAATCCATTATTTCAACAAATTGGCCAACTTTAGAAGTAAATTTTTCTAAAACATCTTTGACAACATAAAATTTCTTTTGTCCAGGCGTACTGTAAATGTCATCATAAAGACCTATGCTACTTCTATCAAAAGCATTAGTCACTACCCTTTTGTGATCTATCTCTTTTCTCAAAATTTTGAGAGCAACTTTAGGGTTTACCTTACCACAAGTAAAAAAATCAAAGCTTATCACGCCTCTTTCAGGGAAAGTATGAAAACTGAAATGACTTTCTGACAGTAGAGCTACTAAAGTAAAGCCTTGAGGTTCAAATCTATGAGAAGCTACATTAAGAATTTCAACTTTTGCAGCTTTCGCTATTTTGTAAATAACTTTTTCGTAAAATTCAGGTGAATAGTCTTTTTTAACACCAAGAAAATCAATGGTAATGTGCTCACCAACTTTAATCATAAAAATTACCCTTTTTTATAATTTTTAAATTTTCCTAAGACAATTTTCATCTCTTTTTTTGATAAAATCTTAGGTATCCCGATTCTTATGGCATTTATATATTGATGGCAAATATTTTCGATCTCCTGTGCAAGCTCAAAAGTTTTTTCTAAATTTTCTCCATAAGCAACCTGACCGTGATTAGCAATCAAACATGCTGTTCTATTTCTTAGAGCTTTAATAATATTTCTTGAAAGATTTTTTGTTCCAAAAGTTGCGTATTTACTGCACTTAATGTCCTCACCACCGGCTACTGCAACCATATAGTGAAAAGCTGGAATACTTTTTTGGTGAGTAGAGACAGCTGTGGCACAAGTCGAGTGAGCGTGTACTATAGCTTTAGCCTCTTTTTTATTCACATAAATATCTTGATGAAATCTCCACTCTGAAGATGGTTTACCCTTTTTTTTGTCATAAGCACCTTTAAGCGAAACAAAAACGATGTCTTTTGTTTTTAAAGACGAATATTTTCTCCCCGATGGAGTTATATAAAAGCCATCAACTCCTTTTTCTTTTGCTCTCGTAGAGATATTTCCTGATCTTAAAGCAGATAAATTTGTTATATTTAATTTTTTTGAATATTTAATAACATCAGCTTTTAATTTGCTCACTTAAATAAACCTTTCAAACCTTTTTCTGAAGCTTCACAAATTCCTTTTTCAGTGATTAAACCTGTAACTAGTTTAGCAGGTGTAACATCAAAGGCTAGGTTTAAAGACTCACTTTTTTGTGGGTAAATTCTAACTTTTTTAATCTCATTATTTTCATCTATTCCTTCAACATGTGATAGTTCCTCTGAATTTCTCTCTTCGATAGGAATTTGTCTGTGATCTTTGATGCTCCAGTCTATAGTTGAGCTTGGTAAGGCTACATAAAAAGGAACGTTATTATCTTTTGCTGATAAAGCTTTAAGATAAGTTCCGATTTTGTTGCAAACATCGCCATTAGATAAAGTTCTATCGGTTCCAACAATACACATATCAACTTGACCTCTTTGCATTAAGATACCGCCAGCGTTATCGGTTATTATAGTGTTTGATATCCCCTCTTCATTTAATTCAAAAGATGTTAAGTTAGCACCTTGATTTCTTGGTCTTGTTTCATCAACCCAAACATGAACTTTAATTCCTTTTTGATGAGCATGATAAATTGGTGAAGTAGCTGTTCCCCAATCGATAGTTGCTAACCAACCTGCATTACAATGGGTTAAAATATTAACTGTATCTTTTTTTTTGTTAGCAATATCTTCAATAATTTTAAGACCGTTTAAGCCGATATTTTTACAAAATTTTTCATCCTCTTCTGTAATAGCTTTTGCCTCAGCTAGAGCTATTTTCAATATATCTTTATCGTTTACTCCAGACAACTTATTCATCATTCTGTCTACTGCCCACTTAAGATTTATTGCAGTGGGTCTTGCTGCAATTAACTCTTCGCTAGACTTCTTAAGAAAAGATAAATCGTTTTTTTCAATAATAGATAAAACTAAACCATAGGCAGCAGTTGCACCAATTAATGGAGCGCCTCTTACTTCCATTGTTTTGATAGCATTAATTGCATCTTTCACATTTTTTAAATCTTTAATGATAAACTGATGAGGAAGCTTTGTTTGATCTATGATTTTTACTAAATTGTTATAAAACCAAATTGTTTTGTATAATTTTCCATCTATTTTCATTATCTTTTTTCCATTATTTTTAATCTTTTTCTTAATTTTGGTGATAACGAATTAAACCATTTTCTTTCCTGTCCTGATTTGGGTAAAACTTCTCCATACTCAATCATTTGATCAGGTAATAGATCTTCTAAGTAAACCCAGACAGAATCGTTTTGCAAATTTGTGTTTTTAATTAAAATTTTTCTGAGACCTAAAATTAATTTTTTTTTAACTTTTAATGTTCGTCCAGCTCTTATCTGTCCGTTTAGGAAAATTTCTTTAGTTTTTACTAATTTACCACCCATAAAATGAGCTTTTTTTTGATTTTTTTGAAAAATTACTTGTGCAAAAAAGGTATTCGCACCAGTAAATTTACTATGAGTATTTGTTATATCTTTTGCTATAGAATTTTTTTGTTTTTGTGAAAGATTAATATTTGAATATTTGACTGTATAAGTTGGCATTAAAATTATTTTTTATTTAAAACTCTCCCAGCAATATTTTTTAATTTTTTAATAGTTTTTTTTGTTCTTTGCTTTGGGTCTGTAATAATCGCTACATCTAAACAATTATTTGCTGGATCTTTCTCAACAGAAAAATCTTTAAATGTTTTTATTACCTCTTTGATCATATTTTGTGCATTAGATGCATTTTTCATTAAAGTTTCAATAACCATATTCACATCAACCTCTTCATGATCTGGATGCCAGCAATCATAATCTGTTACCATTGCAACTGTACAATATCTAATTTCTGCTTCTCTAGCTAATTTAGCTTCAGGCATATTTGTCATTCCTATTACATCAGCTCCCCAAGTTCTATAAAGATTGGATTCTGCTAAAGTTGAAAATTGAGGCCCTTCCATCACTACATAAGTTCCGCCTCTTTGACTCTTAATATTTAGTTTTTTTAATGCAGCTTCACAGCAATCTGATAGTCCAGGACTTGTAGGTTTAGCCATTGAAACATGAGCAACGATTTCTTCATCAAAAAAAGTTTTCGTTCTTGAAAATGTTCTATCTATAAATTGATCAACTATGACAAACTTTCCTGGCTCAAGATATTCTTTTAAAGACCCAACTGCTGATACCGAAATTATATCAGTAACCCCTAATTGTTTCATTGCATCTATGTTGGCTCTAAAATTTATATTTGTAGGATTTATTTTATGACCTCTTGAATGTCTCGGTATAAAACTTATTTCTTCCCCTCCAAATTTAGCAATTAATATTTCATCGGAAGGTGAGCCCCAAGACGTCTTGACTTTTTTCCACTTAGTTTTTTCAAAACCTTCCATTTTATAAAGGCCACTACCACCAATTATCCCAAGCTTTCTTTTTTTCATCGTTTTATTATTAAAGGTTTTTTGTTAATACTTGAAGCTAAATATGGACCTTAAAAAACATATAAGATCTATTCCAGATTATCCTAAGAAGGGAATTTTATTCAGGGACATCACAACTCTAATCAAGAATGCTGAGGCTTTTAAATATACTAATAATAAAATAATCGAAATTTCTAAAAATATTGAATTTGACAAAGTGGCAGCAATAGAATCAAGAGGTTTTGTATTTGCTTCTGTAATTTCATATCAATTAAGTAAACCATTTATACTTTTAAGAAAAAAAAATAAACTTCCTGCAGAAACTCATTCTGTAGATTTTGAACTAGAGTACGGAAAAGCAACTATTGAAATTCATAAAGACTCCATTTCAAAAAATGAGAGAATTCTTGTTATTGATGATTTAATTGCAACTGGCGGTACTGCAGAAGCAGCAGCGAAGCTAGTAGAAATCTCAGGAGGAAAAGTTGCCGGGTTTATATTCGTGATAAATTTATTTGATTTGCCCGGGAATGATTTGCTCAAAAAAAAAGGATACAAAACTTATAGCCTTATTGACTTTCCAGGTCACTAACTTTAAATTTCCTTATTTTTCCAGGTACTAGGAGTAAGTTCATTATTAATTTCAATATTAATATTATAATCAAAAGGCCTCACTCCTCTCTTTTTTATATATTCAAATGTTTTTTTAATGCCATCTCTTAAATTTACAGTAGTCTTGTAATTTAATAGTTTTCTAGCTTTATTAGCAGAGCAAGTTGCATGTTTTACTTCTTGTGGCCTATCTTTTTTATAGATAGGATTTAGATTTATACCTGTTATGTTAGAACAAATCTCAGATACTTTATTTATAGAGACAAATTCCTCATCAGGCCCTATATTTATAATTTCACGGTTCAAGTTTTTTTGGTCTAGCATTGGTATTAAGCAACTTAAGCAGTCATCAATATATGAAAAGCATCTTGTTTGTTCACCATCTCCATAAATTATTGGCGCTTTTCCTTGCAGCATTCTATTTATCATAATTGAGACTACGTTTCTAAATGGATCGTCATATTTTTGTCTAGGGCCAATTATATTATGAGGAACAGCAATTACCCATTCGATATTATTTAGTTCACAAAGATTTTCTAAAACTTGTTCAGATGCAACTTTTGATATTGCATAAGGGTCAACAGGTTGAGGTTTCATTTTTTCAGTAAAGGGTGTTTTTTGATTGCCATATCTTGCCATTGATGAACAAAAAATTATTCTTTTTACTTTTTCATTTACCGCTGTTGAAAAAATAGCTACAGAAGCGAGGTAATTATTTTTTGTAATTTCGTAAGGTGAAAATACTGATAAGCCTTCATGAGCAGTTGCAGCACAATGATAAACAATATCAACACCTTTCATAATTGGTTTTAATTTTTGCATGTCGCAACAATCTATATTATGAAAATTTATACCCTGAGGGACATTGTCTTGATAGCCGCCAATCATATTGTCTATTCCAACAACTCTATGCCCAAGTTTAACAAGCTTTTCTGATAAATGAGATCCTAAAAAACCAGCTACTCCAGTTACTAATATTTTTTTTGATGATGACACAAAACGTTTATAACAAGATAATTTAATTTATCAAATAAATTATAATTTTGGTCTGTACCAAGAACTTTTGCCAAATATAGAATTAATTAATCCAGAAAATCTATGATAATAAATTTTTTTTTTAGTTCTATTATAATTTAATGAATAATAAATCATTCTTAAAATAGATGAAATTAGCTTTAAAAACATTTTAAAAAAAGCATAGATAAAACCTTGATGTTTCTTATGATAATAAAAAGATGACCACATCCAGTGCCAATTTCTTGATAACTCCATCTCATTGTTAATTTCTTGATTATGCGAACTTCCGCCAATATGATCAATTAAAATTTTATGATCTAAATAGATTTTTTTATTTTTACTTCTTAATCTTCTACATAAATCAATTTCTTCAAAATATATAAAAAAGTTTTCGTCAAAAAAGCCTATTTCTTTAAATTGTTGAAGATTTAGAAACATAGCAAAACCTTTCACATTATCTGTTTCGATTATATCTTTTTGATTATATTTTTTTTCTAAAGTATCTTTAGCCTCTTGAATGCCAGGGCCTATAATTGCGAAATCTCTCATATTTTCTGCAGATATTAAAAATTTATCAAGTGTATCATTCTTTAATTGTGCATCTGGATTTAAAATTAGAGCGAACCTTGTTTTTACCATAGAGAGACCTAAATTATTTCCTTTTCCATAGCCAAGATTTTTATTTGCTAGCTCACAGTAAACATTAGAATATTGAGACTCTATTTTTCTTTTAAAATTATTATTTGCTGAATTTTCAATAATTATTACACTCACACTTCTGTTTATGCTATCCAGACATGAATAAATTTGATCCTCGCTATTAAATGTATTAATTATTACAGTTATATCTTTTAAAGAGTACATTTTTAAAAGTTAAATTATCATGTTTTTGAAAAAAAACATTAATATATAATGGAAAAACTTAATAAATTTTCAAAAAAAATTAATAGAATTTACCATTTTTTATTTAAAGAAAGATTTTCAAAAAAACTAAATCTAGAGTTTAATGACGTAAAAAGATGGGATTTAATTAATTATCTTCATTCTAATTATAAATTTAATTCTTATCTTGAAATAGGTTGTGATGATAATCAATTATTTTCAAAAATAAATATTCCAGAAAAAATTGGCGTTGATCCTGTCAGCGGAGGAAACTACAAGGGTACGAGTGATGATTTTTTTTTACAAAATATTAAAAAATTTGACTTAATCTTTATTGATGGGTTGCACGAGTATGATCAAGTAAAAAAAGATATTATTAATTCACTAAAATTTTTAAATGATAATGGGTTTATACTTTTGCATGATTGTTTGCCTAGATCTTTATCAGCACAAGCAGTCCCAAGATATAGAAATGTTTGGAATGGGGATGTTTGGAAAGCTATTGTTGAATTCAGAACTAATCCTAACTTAGAAATATTTACCTGTCTTGCTGATGAAGGTATTTCAATAATACAAGTAAAGAAAAACTCACAAGTGCTTAAGTTAAAAAAAAATGTTTTAGATCTAAAATTCAAAGATTATTATTTTAACTATAAACAATTTATGAGAGTTATAGATTTTTCAACATTTAAGGAGAAATTTAAAAAAATTTAAATATTCAATGAACAATTTAAGTATAGCAATTTTAGCTGGAGGAAAAGGTTC
Organism: uncultured Pelagibacteraceae bacterium; assembly: GCA_902539235.1. Lineage (GTDB taxonomy): Bacteria > Pseudomonadota > Alphaproteobacteria > Pelagibacterales > Pelagibacteraceae > Pelagilacustribacter. The sequence continues at coordinate 17,433 of CACBIC010000011.1, forward strand.
TAGAATCAAAAATTATCTAAAGAATGTTCCAAAACCTATGTTAAAATTTAATAATATCCATTTTTTACAATATTTAATTAATATTTATACAAAATATCCTTTAGATAAAATTTATATTTTAACAGGTTATAAAAGTGACATAATATTTAAAAAATTTCATAATAAAACTTTCAATTTTACAAAAATAATTTGTCTTAAAGAAAAAAAATTTATGGGAACTGGAGGTGCTCTATTTAAATTAAAATCTAAAGTTAAAGATTTTATTCTTGTTAATGGAGACACTATTTTTGATATCGATTTAATCAATTTCTTTAAATCTATAAGTAAACAAAAAATTGGTTCTTTAGCGCTTACTTCGATGGACAAAAATACGAATAATTATAAATTAAATAATCTGAGTATAAATAGCGGGACTTTGATTTATAAAAGAAACAGTATGCTGATGAATGGAGGTATATATTTTTTTAGAGAAAAAATATTTAGATATTTAAAAAATGAACCATTATCTTTGGAAAATGATTTATTACCAAAGTTTATTCAAAATAAAAAACTAACAGCAAAAAAATATAAAAAATTTTTTTTGGATATAGGCACACCAAAATACATACGATCTGCAAATAAAAATTTAAAAAAATATTTTTATAAACCGGCCGTATTTTTAGACAGAGATGGAGTAATTAATTATGATAGCGGTTATGTCTATAAAAAAAAAGATTTTAAGTTTAGAAAAGGAGTGTTGAAAGGATTAAAATATCTCATTAAAAAAAATTACTATATTTTTTTAATTACCAATCAAGCTGGCATAGCAAAAGGATATTACAAAGAGTCTGATTTTAAAAAACTTCATATTTATCTCAAAAATTATTTGTCAAAAAATAATATATATTTTAACGATGTCCAATATTGTCCTTTTCACCCTAAAGGAAAAATAAAAAGATACAAAAGAAAAAGCTCTTTAAGAAAACCAGGTAATCAAATGATAAAAAATATATTTAAAAATTGGATAGTTGATAAGCAAAATAGTTTTATGATAGGCGATAAAATTTCAGACGAGTTATGTGCTAAAAAAAGTAAAATAAATTTTTTTTACGCAAAAAATGACTTCTTTAAGCAAGTAAAAAAAATTTGTAATAATTTTTAATAGTTATTTATTACTTTATTTTTATCATTAGTAAATATTTGAATTAATTCTGCTATTCCTCGATCTAATGAAATTTTTGCTTTAAAACCCTTTTTCTCTATTTTTTTATTACTTACAAAATAATCTCTTTTATCTGGATCTTTTCTATTAGTGATAATTTTAATTTGTAAATTTTTATATTGTTTTTTTATTTTTTTTGCGAGCATTATCTTGCTTATATTTGCCGTTGATAAGCCTAAATTAAAAACATCATTTTTCATTACATTAAAATTTTTCATAGTAAAAATAATGGCACTCACTACATCCCTAACGTGGATAAAATTTCTTCGAAAATGTGGCTCAAATAAAATCAATTTCTTTTTTTTAATAGCAGTGTAGACAAAATTATTTACTAACAAATCACTCCTCATTCTATAGCTATGTCCAAAAACAGTAGCTAATCTAAAACAAACGTGATTTTTTATTTTTGACCTCACTAAATCCTCACCATCACATTTAGTTTTGCCGTAAAGAGAAATTGGTTTTAGTGGACTGTTTTCATCACAATATTTATTTTTTTCACCTATTCCGTATCCTGAGTTTGTAGTGAGATATATAACTCTATTTTTTTTTGTAGCGTATTTGCATAATGTTTTTATTGATCCAAGATTAGTTGAAATTGCATCTTTTTTAAATTTTTCACAAAGCGGAGCACCCACTAAAGCAGCTAAAGGAATTATAATTTCATGTTTTCTTATAAGTTTTTTCATAAGATTGACTTTTCTTATATCATCACAAATTAATTTAAAATTTTTATTATGATAAAGATGATTTAAAGAGCCCTTGTCATATTTGAGAAGATCAACAGAAGTTACTGTATGGCCTTCTTCTAATAATTTTGTACAAAGCATTGATCCAATATAGCCAGCACCACCTGTAATTAAAATTTTACTCATTATAAATATCTAGCACTTGTATCTCTTTTACTTAAAATTGGGTTTTTTATTGGCCATTTAATTTTAAATTTTGGATCATTCCATTTATAAGTTTTTTGATTTTTTGCATCAATATATTTACCTTTATAACTCCACTTATAATGCATAATACATGTTTTAGTTAAACAAAGGTGTCCATTAGAATAATAAGGTGGAAGAAGAATCATTTTTGGCTTTTTATAATCAAGTATCCATTTTTTATGTCTTAAATAATTTTTTGAATTCTTTTTCATATTTACCGCTACTAGTAAAAATTTTCCATATACGCAAGTTATCATTTTCCACGACTTAAAATCACAATGAAGACCTCTTAAAACTTTTTTTTTGGATAAAGAAAATTTATCATGATTAAATTTTATATTTTTGAAATTTCCTTTTTCCCAAGTAGTCCAAAGCAATCCTCTACGGTCTTGAAATATACTTTTCTTTAAAGTTTTTAAGTTCATATATTTATTTTATTCAAAACATTTAATAAATAATTGATTTTTTTTTTACTTAAATCTGGGAAATTTCCAATGTAATAACCAAAAAAGTGAACTTTTTCTACGTTAGGAAAGTTTCTTAAATTTAATTTTTTTACATACTTCTTTAAGTAAGGCTGTCTTAATTGATTTCCACCACCCGCATTTCCTCTTCTAAATTCAATTCCTTTTTTTGTTAAAATTTTTTCAAAATAGTCCCTTTTTTTTATATTGTTTGATAGTAAAATTATCGGGAATGCATAATTTGAAGATCCCGTTTGGTCAAAATTTTTCCAATACTTTCGGCCATCTAAAAATTTTAAAAAATATTTCAAATTATTTTTTCTCTTTCTATTGTTTTCATTTAATTTTTTTAATTGATTAATTCCTATACATGCCCCTATTTCATTGTTTCGAAAATTTAAGGTTGGATATAAGAAAATAAATTGGGGAGATAAATTTTTAAATTTTTTAATTAATTTGTTTTCATAACTTTGATTTTTACTTTCTCTTGCCATTCCATGAGATCTAAAAATTTTAGATAATTCGTAAATTTCTTTATTATTTGTTGAAATCATACCTCCTTCTATGGTTGTCATGTGGTGTGCATAATAAAAAGAGAAGTTTGACATTAAACCAAATGTACCAAGTTTTTTATTTTTATATTTCGCGCCATGGCTTTCACAAACATCTTCGATTAAATAAAGCTTATGTTTATTTATTGCCTTAAGTAATTTATCATTAAGACCATTAAATCCTTGAGCATGAGTAATAAAGATACCTAATGTCTTCTTATTTATTTTTTTCAAAACTTGATCAATATCCATAGATAAATTTTCTAAATTTATATCTACAAAAATTGGTTTAAAACCGTTTAGAAGGATTGAAGAAATATCTGAAATCCATGTCAAAGTAGGAACTATTATTTCATTTTTGTATTTGTTTTTATTTAAAACTTTTAGTATTGAGATTGAAATATAATTTGCTGATGATCCTGAACTAACAAAAGTTGAATATCTTACACCAAGCCATTTAGACCATTTTTTTTCAAATTCTTCTACTTTTTTTGATTGAGTTAAAATTGGATTAGACTGATTTAATAATTTCTTAACGTCAGAAAAATCTGACTTAGAAAAATTATTGTGCATCAAAGGGTGTTTATAAATCATTATTATAATTAAATATTATTTCACTGCCGATGTTCGTAAATTTAAAAGGAATATTTAATAATTTTCTATTTTTTTTAAGGAAATTTTTTTTTTTATTTTCCTTGATGTAGAACAACATAAATCCTCCACCACCAGCTCCCAATAATTTTCCTCCTAAAGCTCCACATTTTTTTGCTTCTCTATAAATTTCATCTATTTTGAAATTACTAATATTTCCACTCATCTCTCTTTTATATTGCCATGCCTCATCCAGAAGATAGCCAAAATCATCTATACTTCCTTTTTTAATAATTTTTTCCCCCAATTCTACCTGTTCAATTAATTTATATATAGATTTCTTGTTTTTAGAGGTAAGCGTATTTATATATTTTTTTGCTATATCTGGTGCATTTCGTTGTATTCCTGAATAAACCAACATTAAATTTTTATTTAATTTGCTTAAATTTTTTTTATTATTTATTTTTTTTATTTGAATTTTGTTTTTGAAAAAATTAATTCTATTAAAACCACCATTTACTACTGCTACCTGATCTTGTGAGCCAACTACCTCTTTTAAGATTTTGTGTTCAAAATTAATTGCAAATTTATACAATTGTTTTTTGTTTTTTTTTATATTCAAAAAATTAAATAATACGTTTGATAGTCCTACCACAAAACATGAACTTGATCCCATGCCACTTCGTGCAGGTAAATCTCCATCATAATGTATTTCTAAACCCTTTTTAATATTTAATTCTTTGAGTAGATTTCTTACAGCATTATGTTTTATTTGATTTATTTTTTTTACAGACTCAAGTTTTGACCAGATAATTCTAAATTTATGATTAAAAAAATTAGGCAAATGCCTGCAAGTAATATAAATGTGTTTATCAATTGTAGTTGAAAGAACTGATCCAGAATAATTGTTATACCAATTAGGATAATCACTTCCTCCTCCAAAAAAAGAAATTCTATATGGCGTTTTTGATATAATCATTATTCTATTTTTTTTTTATAATTATTTTAACTCTCTCTGCTATTTTTAATTCATTTGGCGGTAAATTATCCACCTTTTTATGATGTCCGGCTGTTTTATCATCAAGTCCTAAGACGGACACTGGTTTGTTGGTTTTTTCATTTATCTGATGAGCTAGAATTCTTAATACACCATCAACATAATCATTATCAGTCATTAGGACTCCAAATTTGCTTTTTTTTATGGCTTTAATCCATTCACTCTTAATTAAAAATGGTTTCAAATTAACTAAATGAATTATTCCAACACTAAAACCTTTTTTTTCTAAAATTAATTTTGCTTTTTCTGCTGCAAATCGTGTAACAGAGATAGGCATTAAAATTATATCTTTGTTTCCAGTTAAATCATTCTTAAATTCTTTAGTATTTGAGTAACTACTCCTATGTTCGGAAATATAAAAAACATCTTTAGATTTCATAAAATTTTTGTAAACATTGCTGTATTCTTTATTTGTCATAGGAGAAAATATCTTTAAACCAGGCATTTTATAAATCGTAGATATATGTGCAGAACCAGCAACTGGGCCAATAGAACCCTCTGAAGATATACCTCTAATCATCATAGGGCATGGAATTTTCCATATTGCATTAGATTTACATGCATAATTAACAATAAATATACAATTGAACCAATTGTAGCCTTGGTAACGAATTATATAAATTGGTCTTTTACCCATTAAGGCTGATCCAGTAACTATACCACCCCCTGCAACATCTGCCATTGGTAGTTCTATTACCCCATCCTTTTCAAATAATTTAGGTAAAGTTCCTGCAACCCAACCAACACCTGTTAAGTTTTGTCCAAATACTTGACTTTTGTTTTTTTTTAGATGATGCGATGTTATTGTTTTTATTGTTTGTCTTAATTCTTTTCCCATAATAATTTCATTCTTTTTTTAATTTTCTCATCTAATAAATCAGCTTTTCTTCCTAAAAGTTTTTTTTGTTGTAAATATCTATCGAATACGTTTTCTTTATCTTTGCCAGCTCCTGCATGCCAAAATATTCTTTGAGTATGAATATTCACCAAAGTAGGTTGTTTAAATAAACTCTTTTTTAAATATTTTGAAATTTTCATTGGGTCATCCATCATATCGAATGACTGCATTTTAAAAGCTTTGGCCAGTTCTTTAGCCTCCCAATCTCTCCTTTCATCTTTTTTTGTTAACACTGCATAATTATTGTCATCTACAACAAATAAAATCGGAAGTTTTTTTTTTGAAACCCAGCTTAACGAGGCTAAAACATAATCTTCTTCCAATGCTGCATCTCCAATAAAAATTATAGTTGGTTTTTTTGAAGAAAAACAAGCACCAGTTCCAATGCAGGCATTGCTCCCCATAAATCCATCATGTCCATACATATTTATTTTCATAGAGTGTATAGATAAAGATCCACCCATCCCGTAAGTACAACCATCCTTTTTACCTTTAAGCTCTTTTATGAGTTTATTTATATCTCCTCCAAACGATAAATAGATAGAGTGACCTCTATGTTGCCCAAAAATTAAAGGCTTTATTTGTTTTTTACTGACTATTTCAGCTATCGTGGCTGGAGCGTATTCTTGGCCTGCTGAAAGATAAACTGGAAATTCTATCTCTTTTTTTACAATTCTTTTATATACTTCATTCTCAAAATGTCTGCAGATAGAAGCTCTTTCAAAAACATTTAAAGAAAAATTTCTTTTATTATTAATCACCTAGTAGCTTTCTTTTTAATTTGATTTTTGTTGTCTCTTTTAAATTATTTACAGCGTTCAATCCAAATTTTTTTTCTAATAATTTTAAATATTTTGGGTTGGTATGATATTTATCCCAAGATTTATCTCTAAATGCTAAAATTTCTGCAGCACTTAGATATTTTGAAGGCAAATTTTGAGTATCGTATGAGTGCTGACTATATCCAGAATACGTTTTAGGTAGCAATACATTATTTTTTTTGGACTCCAAATATAAAGGACTACCAGGGTATGCCATTGCACTGTAAAAGTTAACCATTTCTGTATTCGTTTCCTCAGCAAAATTATAAGTAAACTCTAAACTTTCTTTTGTTTCCTCTGGTAATCCAAAAATATAATTTGCAGCTACATTTATTCCTGCATCTCTCATTGAATTTATAATGTCAATAATTTTTACATTTTTGAATGCATCTTTATGTACCTCTTTTCTAATTACTGAGCTGGGGTTTTCAATACCTAGTCCAAGCCAATTTACTCCAGCTTTTTTTAGTTTCTCAAGATATTGAGGTTTACAAGTATCAATCCTAGAATAAGCCCAAATATTGAAATTGTAGTTTCGCTCTATAATTAAATCGCATATTTTCATAAAGTGATTTGGGTTTAAAACAAATAGCTCGTCAGCTATTTTGACGTTCTTAACTCCTTGCTCAGCAAAATAATCAAATTGTTTTATTATAAATTCTGGGGACCACCATCTAAAAATATTTGAGTCTTGAGATGAGATATTGTCAGAATTGTCAGTTCTATTAATGATATTTATCATACAAAAAGAACATTTGTAAGGACACCCTAGGCTAGTATATAAAGCTGCAAAAGGTTGTTTTTCAGAATTGTTTGACCATGAGTGCCATCCTGCAGTTCTATAATTATTTAGAGATGGTAGTAAATCCCAAGCCATGCCAGGAAGATCAATTTCAAGCGACTTTTTGGGGACAACAATTTGAGCTTCATTAATAATAATCTTATTATCCTCGTCTTTAAATCCAATTCCCTTTACTTTTTTTAAGTACTTTTCATTATTAAGATCATCTACTTTTAAAAGATTTGAAATAGCATAGACGCCTTCATTCAAAGCTATAAAATCAATAGAAGTTTCATTTTTAAGTGTTTCTTTCGGCAGCGCAGAAACATGTCCTCCGACAAATAGAGTTTTTATATTTGAATTTAATTTTTTTAATTCTTGAGAGGTTGCAACTGCACCTTCCATATTCTGAGACGATGCTGAAGGCTGTTGTCCGTAAACTACAAAACAAGCAATACGTGGTTTACGTATTGCTATTTCTTTCGCGCCTGAAATATAATCTAATTTTTCAACTTCACAATCTAAAATCTCAACTTTAAAGTTTTTTTTTCTACAGTGATTTGCGAGCATGGCAGCCCATATTGGAGGCTCTATTGCAGAGTGTTCGCTACTTAAACCTTGATAAATTTTTTTTGACGCGTTTGGGTGTATAAATAATATATCTAAAGACATAAACTATTTATACTTTAATAATCTTTATACGCATCATATATTATTTGTTTATTGTCAGTTAATACTTCCACAAATAATGGTTTTTTTGATCTTTTAATTTCTTTTAAAATCTTATCCAAATTATTTGTGCTAGATATCAAGCGATGTTCCATATCAAAAGCTTTAGCTACATTCTTTAAAATTAAAGTACCATCACCCGTATCGACTGGATTATCAACTCTTCTGCCTTTGAAAAAAGCATCTGCCCAATTATGCATAGATACATAACCTCCATTATTTATGACAAATAATTTAATATTAAACTTATTGTGTGAAATTGTTTTAAGTTCTTGAATATTTAACTCTAAAGAACCATCTCCAGTAACGGCCAAAATATTAGCTCTAGGCGAAGCAACTGCTGCACCAATTGCTAAAGGTATTGTTAATCCCATTGCGGCATTAGTATAAGACGAAACTTCTCTTTGACCATTTTCAAAATTCCAAACTTGTCCTCCGACGTAATAGTTTGAACCGGCATCTGTAACTAGAATATTATTTTTGGATGAAATTTTTCCTAATCTATCCATAAAGTAATATAAATCCATTAGTTTGTTTTTCTTATTTTTTTTAAATTTTGAAATAATAATAGGATTATTTTTCTTGAAATTTTCACAATTTGAATTCCAATTATCAAACTTTTTTAATTTTTTTTTCTTCAAAAATTTTAAGAAATATGGGATGAAATCCTTTAAATCATAATTCATTGGATAATCTATTTTTTGTCCTTTTTTAGCTAATTCATCTTTTTCAATATC
>CACBIC010000012.1 GCA_902539235.1 uncultured Pelagibacteraceae bacterium
AAAGCAAAATGGGGCGATTTAAAAACTAAGAATACAAAACTAAATTTACACATGGTTGGAAAGCTTCAAAGCAACAAAGCGAAAAATGCTGTAGAATTATTTGACTATATTCATTCCTTAGATAACCAAAAACTTGCTGATGTTTTGTCTAAATCACAAAAAAATATAAATAGATCTTTAAAATATTTTATCCAAGTTAATATTGGAAATGAGATACAAAAATCAGGAATTCCAACAAGTGATTTAGATGCATTTTATAATTATTGTTCAAAAGAACTTGATCTTAATGTTATTGGATTAATGGTTATCCCTCCAAATGATAAAAATACAAAAAAATACTTCGAAGCCGTCTGTAACTTAAACAACTCTCTTGCTTTGAAGGAACTAAGCATGGGCATGTCCGCAGACTATGAAGAAGCTGTCAATTATCAATCAACTTATGTTAGGATAGGAAGTTCGATTTTTGGTTCAAGATCTTAAATTATATTTACTACTGTGTTTTTTTTTATAGATTTTACCATTTTAATCAGTTCGCTTTTATCAAGCGCTACACATCCTTGAGTAGGTTGAAAGTTTTTTTTTGCGACATGTATAAATATTGCACTACCTTTATTTTTTTTAACAGGGTTCATATTAAAATTTAAAACTAAAATTATGTCATAGATATTTTCGCTTCGATAAAGTTTTTCAGCTCTATATTTAAAAGGAAAATAAATAAGTTTATTATATTTACTTGATTTTGGATCATCACACCAACCCATATTTTTTCTGATAACAGTCTTTTTAATTCTGGTTATTAAGTTTTGAACTCTATCTTTTCGATAAAAAATTTCTCTTATCTTAAAAGTCCCTTTTGGAGTTATAAAATCTCCCTCTTTTTTATTGATACTAATTCCTCTTTTACCTACAGCACATTTTGCTTTATAGTTATTGTACGAAATAAATTTATTATTAATATATATATGCACAATTCAGACGTAATAGTTTTAGGTTCAAAAACTTTTATTTCAACTTTAAACGAACTTTCACCTTATTTAAAGTTTAAGATTTCTTTTATTAATGTAAATAACCTTAAGAAATCAATTAATATAAATAACTTACTTCTGTGTGATAATGAATTTCTAGATAATAAAAATAATATTGATTTAATAAAAAATTTAAAATGTATCAAAATTTTAGCTTCTGAAAAAAACAGCAAAAATAATGATCTTTTTGATAACACACTTATACTTCCCACTACTATAAAAGAAATAAACCGTGCAATTGAAATATGTGTTGCAAAAAAGAAATTTGAGGAAAATTCATCAATTAAAATTAAAGAATATTTATTAGATAAAAATGAAAAAAAACTTAACAAAAAAGGCTCTTTCTTAATATTAACAGAAAAAGAGATACAGCTCTTGGAGCTTTTTGAAAAGAATTCGAAACCTATTTCTAAAAAGAAAATACTTTCTCTAGTCTGGCACTATGCTTCTGATGCAGACACGCATACAGTAGAAACTCACATATATAGACTTAGGAAAAAGATAGCAGATAAATTTTCCGATGAAAAATTTATTCAAAATAATAAGGAGGGTTATTATCTTTGAAAAAAAGAAATAAAATAGCTATAGATTTATTTACAAAAAAATATCGTAAAAGGGTAGTAAAACCAAAAAAAGGAAAAGGTAGTTTTAAAAGAAGAAAAAAATAAATTATTTAATTCTTGCACCAATTAATTGAATTATTTTTGAAGACATTTCCGTACCTTTGATTAAACTTTCTTTAACAGTTTTTCCGTTTATAAAACCATGTAGAAATCCTCCTGCAAACAAGTCACCGGCACCTGTTAAATCAATAATTTTAAGATTTTGATGTGCTGGACACTCAACGACTTCATCACCATTTATAGCTAATGCTCCTTTATCTCCTCGTGTGATAATAATTAATTTTTTAATTTTTTTTGAAAATTCAATTACATCATTAAAGTTAGAAGCATTTATTAAAGACATTATCTCTTGCTCGTTTGCAAAAGTTATATCAAGTTTATTTTTCACTAAATCTAAAAAATTAGCTTTATGTCTTTCAACACAAAATAAATCGGATAAGGACATAGCTACTTTATTAGCGTGTTTAATTGCTTTATCAAAAGCTTTTTTTGGTTCACCTTCATCCCATAAATATCCTTCTAAAAATAAAATTTCACTTTTCTTTATCGCATTCTCATCGATATCATCTTCATTAATTTTTCCCGCGGTACCTAAAAAAGTTACCATGGTTCTTTCAGAGTCTGGAGTAATTAAAATTAAACATGTTCCAGTCGGTATCTTTTCCTTTTTCTTTGAATAAAAGTATTTGACTTTCTCCTTTTTTAAACCTTCTTCGTATTTGACTCCTAATTCATCATCACTAACCTTTCCAATAAATCCCACATTATTTCCTAATTGAGATAATCCTACAATTGAATTTGCTACTGAACCGCCAGCAACTGTTTCTGAAATCTTAAGACTTGATAATAATGTATTAAATTCTTTTTCATCAACTAATTTCATTGTACTTTTTGTTAAAGAATTTTTTTGAATAAATTTATCCTCCACTTTACAAAGGACATCTACGATAGCGTTACCTATGCCTAAAATTTTCATTTATAGATCATGCTTTTTTAGTTTTTACTGGCTTTTTTCTATTTGGATAACAGCTTTTGCAAATTTTACAAGTAATTCCATAACAATCTCGTGCTTTACAATATTCTCTTCCATACCAAATGATTTGCAGGTGAAGTTTATTCCAAAATTTCTTAGGAAAAATTTTTTTTAAATCCTCTTCGGTTTGTACAACACTTTTTCCATTTGTGAGACCCCATCTCTGGGCTAATCTGTGTATATGAGTGTCCACAGGAAAAGCAGGATAACCAAAACCTTGTGACATCACTACACTAGCCGTTTTATGACCAACGCCCGGTAATTGTTCAAGTTCCTCATAAGTATTTGGCACTTTTCCTTTATGCTTTTCAATTAATGTTTTTGATAAATAAAAAATACTTTTTGCTTTAATTCTAAAAATTCCAATTCTTTTTATCAAACTTTCAATTTTTTTTCTTCCTAATTTCACAAAGTGCTTGGGTTTGTTGTATCTTGGATAGATACTTTTAGTTACATTATTGACGTTCACATCAGTACACTGTGCTGAAAGCAACACTGATACTAGAAGAGTAAAAGTATTTTTATAATTTAAAGGTATGGGAACTTTAGGATATGTTTTATTTAAAATTCGAATTATGATCTTTGATTTTTCCCTATTATTCACTTAAAGTTTAAAAGATCTCTCATGGAGTATAATCCAGATTTTTTAGTAGATAACCATTTTGCAGCAGCTAAAGCTCCTTCAGAATAAAGCGCTCTATCAAAAGACTCATGATTTAATTTTACTATTTCTTTACCACTAGAAAAAGATACTTCATGTTCTCCAATTACATCTCCCTTTCTTATTGAATTAAAATTTATTTTTTTTCCGTAGGGAAATGATTTTTTATTCAAATATTTTTTTCCAATTATACTATAAAATTCTTTATTCTTGCCAACCGCTATTCCCTTACCAAGCATTAAGGCTGTTCCAGACGGATAATCTTTTTTGTATTTGTGATGAACTTCGTAAACTTTACTTAAAAATGTTTTATCAAGTGATCTCGAAGTAATTTCTGTTAAATACATCAAGAGATTTACACCAAGGCTCATATTTCCAGCTTTCAATATTGGAATTTTATTTGAAAATTTTTTAATTAATTTTTCCTCTTTTTTCGTAAATCCCGTTGTTCCAATTACAACTTTCTTTTTTAATTTAAAAGCAATTTTAAGTATCTCAAACGTGCACTTAGGAACAGTAAAATCTATGATTACGTTGGCTTTTTTAAATGCATCAATTGAATTAATTTCTGGGCTAACCCCAAAAATTCTTTTATTTATTCTTCTGCTTTCTGTCAAAGATGTAATTTTAAAAGCCTTATCCTTATTTGCAGATCTAATGAGCTGTTGACCCATTCTACCCATGCATCCTGTGATAGCTAAATTAATTTTTTTCATTATCTAATTAAATAAATAACTACAATAATTACTAGCACAATTATAGTCCAGATAGATAAATTACTTAAAAATTGCTTTAACTTATTATTGGTGGATAAAAAACCAGGTAAGATTAGCGCAAGAACTGCAATAAGAAATACTGCAGACATGATTTGATCAGTTTCCATTTAAATTAAGTTTTTTTCCAGAATTTTTTAGCTTTTTCAAAAAAGCTCTTAATCACTGGATCTGGTTTATCGTTTTCGATCTTATTAAATTCTTCTAATATTTCCTTTTGTCTTTTCGAAAGAGATGTTGGTACTTGTGTTACAACTCTTATATAAAGATCTCCATAGACATTTCTTCTAAGAACAGGCATCCCTTTACCTTTTAGTCTAAATTGCTTTCCATGTTGCGTACCAGAGGGTATTTTAATTTTAGATTTTCCTCCGTCAATAGACGGAACCTCTACCGAGGACCCTAATGCTGCATCTGAAAATGAAATTGGCAATTCATAATATAAATTTTCATCTGATCTTTTAAAAATGTTATGATTATCAATAGATATAAATAAGTATAAATCTCCACTAGACCCACCTTTTGAACCTGCCTCACCTTTACCTGATAATCTTATTCTTGTACCATCATCAACCCCTTTTGGAATTTTGACAGTAACGTTTTCGTTTGATTGAGTTTTTCCGTTGCCACTGCAACTGTTACAAGGAGTTCCAATCATTTCTCCATAACCGCTACATTGTGGACATGTTTGTTGAACTGTAAAGAAACCTTGATTTGTTCTTACTTTACCTCTTCCAGAACAATAATCACATCTTATCGGTTTAGAGCCTTTTGCTGCCCCGCTTCCTGAGCATGATTTACATGATTTGTAAGTTGTATATCTAACATTTTTTTCAGTGCCTTTATAAGCTTCTTCTAAGTTTATACTAACATCATATCTTAAATCATTTCCTCTATTACTAGTTCTCCTTGAGGAGCCTCCACCAAAGTCACTAAAAAAATCTTCAAAAATATCTGAGAAAGATGAACTATCAAAACCACCAAAGCCTTGAAATCCACCTCCACCTCCACCTCCTTCAAAAGCTGCGTGACCGAATTGATCATAATTAGCTTTTCTTTTATCGTCTGAAAGTATGTGATATGCCTCGCTAGCCTCTTTAAACTTTTCCTCGGAGGCTTTGTCGCCCTTATTTTTATCTGGATGGTATTTTAGTGCTAACTTTCTATAGGCTTTTTTGATATCGTCTTTTGAAGCTCCTTTCGGAATACCTAAGACATCATAACAATCTCTTTTAGCCACAGGACGTCTCCTTATTTTTTATCTTAGGCGCTTTTTTCTTTATCGTCTTTTACGTCTTCAAAATCTGCATCTACAACATTATCTTTCTCACCAGGTTTACCATCTTTTGGTCCGCCTCCATCTTTGTTATCATTATTAGTTTTTTGTTGGCTTTTATATACTGCTTCACCTAGTTTCATAGATACTTGTATTAAACTTTGTGTTTTCTTTTTGATATCCTCGATATCAGTTCCTTCTAAAGATTTCTTAAGATCAGAAATTCCATTTTCTATAGATTTTTTTTCTTCAGCAGAAACTTTATCACCATGTTCTTTTAAACTTTTTTCTGTTGAAAAAACTAAACTATCGGCCTGATTTCTTGCATCTACTGTCTCTCTTTTCTTTTTATCTGCTTCTTTATTAGCTTCTGCATCTTTTACCATTTTCTGAATTTCATCATCAGATAAACCTCCAGAAGCTTGAATTTGAATTTTTTGTTCTTTGCCAGTACCTTTATCTTTTGCTGAGACGCTCACTATACCATTAGCGTCAATATCAAAAGTAACTTCTATTTGTGGTGTTCCTCTAGGTGCTGGAGGTATACCCACCAATTCAAAATTCCCTAGGATTTTATTATCTGCAGCCATCTCTCTTTCACCTTGTAGAACTCTTATAGAGACTGCTGGCTGATTATCCTCAGCTGTAGAAAATACCTGACTTTTTTTAGTTGGGATTGTAGTATTTTTTTCAATTAGTTTTGTCGAAACACCACCAAGGGTTTCAATTCCTAATGAAAGAGGCGTAACATCCAAAAGTAACACATCTTTAACATCTCCTTGCAAAACACCACCCTGAATAGCTGCACCCATTGCAACTACTTCATCGGGGTTCACACTTTTATTCGGTTCTTTACCAAAGAAATTTTTTACTGTTTCTATAATTTTTGGCATTCTTGTCATTCCGCCTACAAGGACAACTTCGTTAATTTCTGCAGCAGAAAAACCAGAGTCTTTCAACGCTGTTTTACAAGGCTCAAGAGTTCTATCTACTAAACTTTGCACTAATGCCTCGAGTTTTGCTCTAGTGAATTTTAAATTTAAATGTTTAGGTCCGGTTTTATCAGCGGTAATAAATGGTAGATTAATTTCCGTTTGAGCTGCAGAAGATAGTTCAATTTTAGCTTTTTCTGCTGCTTCTTTTAATCTTTGAAGAGCAAGTTTATCAGTTTTTAAATCTATGCCATTATCTTTTTTAAATTCTGTGGCAAGATATTCTACAATTGAGTCATCAAAATCTTCACCACCTAAAAAAGTGTCGCCATTTGTAGACTTAACTTCAAATACACCATCTCCAATTTCAAGTATTGAAATGTCGAAGGTTCCACCTCCTAAATCATAAACAGCGATTTTTTTTCCACCTTTTTTGTCTAATCCATAAGCAAGTGATGCAGCAGTTGGTTCATTTATAATTCTTAAGACTTCTAAACCAGCTATTTTTCCTGCATCTTTTGTAGCTTGTCTTTGAGAGTCATTGAAATATGCAGGAACAGTAATTACAGCTTTAGTAACAGCTTGACCTAAATATTTCTCAGCTGTTTCTTTCATCTTTTGTAAAACAAAAGCAGAAATTTGAGCAGGCGAATATTTTTTTCCTTTACCTTCTACCCAAGCATCACCATTATCAGATTTTACTATTTTATAAGGAACTTTTGAAATATCCTTTTGCACTGATGGTCCGTCAAATTTTCTTCCTATAAGTCTTTTTACTGCAAAGATAGTGTCACCAGCATTTGTGACGGCCTGTCTTTTAGCTGGCTGACCAACTAATTTCTCATTATTTTCTAAAAAAGCAACAACTGATGGCGTTGTTCTTGCACCTTCAGTATTTTCTAAAACTTTGGCCTGAGAACCATCCATGATAGCAACACATGAATTTGTCGTACCTAAGTCTATTCCTATTACCTTACTCATTTATACATATTCCTTTTGTTCAACTTTTATATGGGTGTTTTTTTTTTTACTACAAGGTTATTTCTCCTCTTTTTTTTCCTCTTTTTCGGCGTTTTTTGAATTTTTTCTCTTTGCCACCCCTACTAATGCCGGTCTTAGTAATCTTTCACCCATCATATAGCCAGACTGTATCACTTGGACTACTGTACCTTCATCTGACTTTTCATCCTCAATTTCCGTCATCGCTTGATGAAGATTAGGGTCAAACTTCTTCCCTTTAGCCTCAATTTTTATTATTCTGTTTTTTTCAAATATTGAGATTAAATCTTTTTCAATTATCGAAATATTGTTTAAAAATTTATCTAAATCTTTGTTTGATTTTAAAATTTCATCGTTTTGGATAGCGATTTTTGCTCTATCTAGATTATCCAAAATAGCTAAACTCTCTTTTGCGAAATTAAAAGATCCAAATTCAAAGGCATCTTTTATTTCTTTTTCAAATCTTCTTCTTTGATTTTCAATTTCTGCTAAAGATCTTAATAATTTTTCCTCAGTTTCTTTTAATTTTTGTTCTACAGTTACCTCAGTTTTTTTATCCAAGGTATCTTTTTTCACTTCTTCAGCTTTTTCAGTATCTTTTTTGTTATTTTCAGACATCTGATTGCTATATAGTAAATATTTATTAAATTACTAGGCAGAAATGAAAAAAATTTTAATCGGAACACATAATAAAGGAAAATTTAAGGAAATTGCGTACTTAATATCTAAAAAATACAAAAAAAATTCACCTTTTTTAGATAAAATTCCTAGTCCAAAAGAAACTAGTAAAACATTCAGTGGCAATTCAAAACTAAAGGCCATTTTTTTTTCTAAATTTGTAAATTATCCAGTTATATCTGATGACTCAGGGCTATGCATCAGATCTCTCAAGAATAAACCAGGAATTTATTCAGCAAGACTTGCAAAAAAACACGGGAGTTTTTTTAAGGCAATGAATTATATTTTAAAAAAAATGAAAAATAAAAAAGATAGATCAGCAACTTTTATTTGTAGTCTTTCATTTAAATATCCAAGGGGTAAAATAATAAATGTGACCGGAAAACTAAAAGGTACTATTTCAAAAAAAATAATAGGAAAAAACGGATTTGGATATGATCCAATTTTCATACCCTACAACCAAACAAAAACCTTTGGTCAAATGCCCAAGCATAAAAAAATTAAAATGGATCATAGGTTTATTGCATTTAAAAAACTAAAGAAAAAAATTAAAACTTTATAAATCTATTTTTTTCTACCTTGTAGATGTCTAATTCTTGAATTACTTTTTTATCTTTAAAACTAAAAGTACCTATTTTACCTTTAATTTTATTTTTGAACAAAAAATTATTCACGGAAGATATATTCCCATTTTTTCGCCAAGCATAATATATTAGACCTAAAGCATCGTATGTTAAAATTGTAATCTCGTTTGGATAAGAATTAAACGCTTTGAAATAATTGTTATTATATTTTTTGAATTCTTTATAATTTATAGATGGATAATACAGATTTTTGATTGTGTTTTCATAAAAAATACTTTCATCAAACCATTGATTCACTGTAGTTATTAAAACCTTTTCTTGATTTACGTCAGTATAAGCCAATGAGGTTAGAACACTTTTTAAACTATTTCCAAAGTCTATAATTATAACGGAGTCGAAATTTACTCCGCCTAAAGTATATAATTGCTCAAGCCTTTCAAGCTGTTTTAAAGATTGCTCATCTTCTTTATCTTCGAACATTTTTTTTCTTAACTCTAGATTTTTTTTTCTCTGAGAATAATTAGTCAAATTTTCTATTTCACCAGTTAGCACTTCTGGATTAGAACTATATTTAAAAGTTCTAGTACTTGTTAAGTTAAGATCTTTTAATTTTTTTTCTACCAAACTTTTATAATGGTTATTTGGATACATTATAACTGTTTTATTTTTATTTTGTTTTTTTATAAAATTAGATAAAGCCCGAAGTTGAGACTCTAAACTGATACCTACGCTTATGATATTACTTTCAAATTCAGGAGAGATATTTGAAGGAGATATGAATGTTATATCGTTAAATTTATTTACTTCTTTAAAATCCTCATTGCTAATAGGACCAATTATAATATTCGCACCTTGATTTTTTATATCTTTAACTGCCTCTGTAAGTTTTTCTTTATTATTAAAGCCAGCATCTCTTGGAATAATTATTACATTTTTATCGTCTATTTCTTTTAAAGCTAATTGTAAGGAATATAAAAGTGAATTTCCTAATTCTTCGTATTCTCCTGATAAAGGAGCAAGTAATCCGATTTTAAGAATTTTATTTTCTTCGTTACTTAAAACATTAGAATTAAAGAATAATATTATATAAGATAATATTACTAAAATTTTTTTTTTCATATAATGAAACTATCTTCGAACACTTTATATATCGTTTCAACTCCTATTGGAAATCTTGATGATATAACTTTACGAGCAATACAAGTTTTGAAAGAATCTGACATTATTCTCTGTGAGGATACAAGACGATCATCTAAATTACTAAATCACCTAAAAATAAAAAAACAGTTAATTTCATATCATAAGTTCAATGAAAAAAAACAATTGAACAATATAATAGAGCACATTAATAAGGGCAAAATTTTGTCACTAATTTCTGATGCTGGCACCCCATTATTATCTGACCCAGGAAGACTCCTTCTTAATGAATGTTTAATAAGAGAAATAAAAATAGTACCAATTCCAGGAGTTTCATCTATTGCGACAGCTATGAGCGTAAGTGGATTTAGTGATAAATTTTTGTTTTATGGATTTTTGCCAAAAAAGTTAAATGAACTCACTAAAGTATTAGATGTACTTTCAAAATATGAATATTCTCAAGTCTTTTTTGTACCAGCTTTAAAAGCTAACTTTTATATTAATGAAATAAAAAAGTTTTATTCAGGTCGAAGACTAATGATAGCAAAAGAAATAACTAAAATTCACGAAGAATTTATAAGATTAGATTTAGATAATTTTAAAACACTCAAATCTCCTTTAAAAGGGGAGCTGACTTTCATAATTTCAAATATGGATTTAAAAGAAAAAACCATAAATGAAGAAAAAATTATCAACAAAGCTAAAAAATATCTAAAAAAATATAGCGTGAAGGATACAGTTGATTTAATTATGGAAACTGAGCAAATTAATAAAAAAAAGATTTATCAAATATGTTTAAAAATTAAAAATGAAATTAATAATTAGCATTTTACTAATAATTTTAATTACTTCTTGCTCTTCAGTTGGAAGATTTGGAGCTGGAGTAGATATAACATTTGATCCAAGAACTATCGGGATGCAAATTGATGACACCATTATGCAAAAAAACCTGAGTGCGAGACTGGCATTAAATAATAAAAAATATTTTTTGTCAATTCAATCAGAAGTGCGAGACGGAAACATTTTTTTATCAGGTAAAGTAGACGAACCCGAAGAAAAAATTAAAATAACTAAGATGGCTTGGGAAACAAATGGAGTTCGATCTGTTAAAAATGCGATAACAATCAAAGGTCAAACTAACTTTAAAAGTACAGCAAAAGATATTCTTATCACAAGTCAATTAAGATCTGCTTTGATTTTTAATAAAAAGACAAAAGCAAGAAACTACACATTGGAAACAATAAATAAAAATATTTATATTTTTGGAATTGCAATGGATAGAGATGAAAAACAAGAAGTGATTAATGAAGCAAATAGGATATATGATGTTGAAAAAATTTTTCCATCAATTTATTTAGCTACAGAGTTGAGTAGATCCAAACTTTAGTTAGAATAATCAATTACGTCAGATGAATACGCTGCAATTGAGGCCAAATTCAAAATTTCAGAAGTGCTAGCTCTTAAAGGTGCGACCTCTATTGGAGAACCTAATCCAATCAAAAGCGGACCAATTAACTTTCCACCGCCAAAAACTTTCATTAATTTTGTAGAAATGGCAGCACTATGTAATGCTGGCATAATTAAAATGTTTGCATTCCCAACAATTTTTGAAAACGGGTAAATATCTTTATAAATAGGATTTAAAGCAACGTCAGGCTGCATTTCACCGTCAAAATCAAAATCTACTTTTTCATTTCTTAATAATTCAATTGCATCTCTTACATGTTTTGTATTTTTTGATATTGGTTTTCCAAAAGTAGAATGTGATAAGAAAGCCACTTTTGGATCAAAACCAAATAATCTAGCTACTCGTACACAAGATTTTGAAACTTTAACTAATCTTTCAGGTGACGGAAAATCTTGCACGTTCGTATCAGCAACAAGTATAGTTTTTCCTCCAAGTGTTATCATTGTCATACCAAATATTTCTTCTCCAGGTCTCGGCTCTGTTACCTTTTTTAGTTTTTCAATTGAAGCAGCGTAATGTCTAATGTTACCTGTTACCATAGCATCTGCGTCTTTACATGCAATCATAGACGCACCCCAAGCTATTCGATCGTTACGAACTAAGCGATCAACATCTCTTTCTAGTTGTCCCTCTCTTTGTAGTTTTTTATATAGGTGCTTTACATATTTCTCTCTTTTCTCCTTGTCTGTTGAATTCACAATTTTAATTTTATAATTTTCATCCAAACCTATATTTTTCAGTTGTTCTTTAATTCTTTTTTCGGCTCCTATTAAAATCGGAGTTCCAAGTTTATTTCTTCCAAATTCAATTGCTGCTTTAAGCATATTTTCATCCTCTCCTTCAGCAAATATTACTCTTTTCGGATTTTTTCTAACCTTAGCATTGATACCTTGCATTAATGACATTGTAGGATCTAATCTATTTGTTAACTGATCTTTATAGATTTCTAAGTCATTTAAATTTTTTCTTGCTACTCCACTTTTCATTGCTGCATCAGCAACTGCCGCTGGTATTACGCTTATTAACCTTGGATCAAAAGTTGATGGAATAATATAATTTTTTCCATATCTTGGCCTATCTCCTCCATAAGCAGAAACCACTTCATCTGGAACATTTTCTCTAGCAAGTAACGCTATAGCTTTTGCTGCTGCAATTTTCATTGCTTCATTAATTTCTTTAGCTCTAACATCAAGCGCTCCTCTAAATATATAAGGAAACCCAATTAAATTATTCACTTGATTTGGATAATCAGATCTACCTGTAGCGATTATTGCGTCAGACCTTGCTTCTTCTATCAATTCAGGTTTGATTTCGGGGTCGGGATTAGCACAAGCAAATATTATTGGATTTTTTGCCATTGATTTAACCATTTCTTGTGTAACAACATCTTTAGCAGATAAACCAAGAAAAACATCAGAACCTTTCATAGCATCATTTAATGTTCTATGCTTTGTTTCAATAGCATGCGCTGATTTAAATTGATCAATATTTTTTCTACCTTTGTAGATTACACCTTTACTATCACACATAATAATATTTTCACTTTTTACACCAGAACTTTTAAATAAATTAGCGCAAGCTTGTGCCGATGCTCCAGCACCGTTAACTACTATTTTTACTTCTTCTATTTTTTTTTTCGAAATATCTAAGGCATTTATTAAGGCAGCAGTAGTTATTATTGCAGTGCCATGTTGATCATCATGAAAAATAGGTATATCTAACAGCTCTTTTAATTTCTGTTCAATTATAAAACAATCTGGTGCCGCGATATCCTCAAGATTTATTCCTCCAAAAGTGCCACCAATATTTTTTATTGTTTCAATAATCGACTCAGGATTATTGTTATTAATCTCTATGTCGATCGAGTCAATGTCAGCAAATCTTTTGAATAAAACTGATTTACCCTCCATTACAGGCTTAGATGCTAAAGCACCTAAATTACCTAAACCTAAAATTGCAGATCCATTACTTATAACTGCCACTAAATTTCCTTTACTTGTATAGTCGTAAGCTAATTCAGGATCCTTAGCGATCTCTTTTACAGGTGCAGCTACTCCCGGAGAGTAAGCAAGTGATAGATCTCTTTTTGTTATTAAAGGCTTACTAGAATTAATCTCAATTTTGCCTGACTTTCCTTTTATATGAAAATCAAGTGCCTCTTTATCTGAATAATGATCAATTTCTGTTTTCTTTGGCATTTATCTCTATGAGTATGTAATATAAAGAATTTTAATTCACTATAAATTTATGGCCTAATTTAGATTATATATGAACTTACTTTCCTCAGCCTCAATATTTAGTTTTTTTACACTTATCAGCAGAATATTAGGCTACTTAAGAGATATTTTGATAGCAATTTTCTTAGGGGCGTCAATATTTGCCGATGCTTTCTTTGTAGCTTTTAGACTACCAAATACTTTCAGACGTTTATTCGCCGAGGGAACTTTCAATGCAGCCTTTATACCAAGTTATACTGCTGCAAAATTAAAAAACAGAAATACAGGCAAAATATTTGCTGACAACGTTTTAAGTTTTCTTCTTTTAGTTTTAATTTTTATAGTAACTTTAGCCGAAATATTTACTCCCTATTTAGTCTATTTAATCGCTCCAGGTTTCATTGTCGATGACGTAAAATTTAATTTAGCTGTAGAGTTTACAAGAATTACATTTCCCTTTTTGCTGTTTGTAAGTTTATCATCTTTCTTTTCCGGTATTCTTAACTCAAACAATAAGTTTGCAGCCGCTGCAGCAGCACCAATAATCTTAAATGTAGTATTAATAATTAGTATTTTAGTTTCTTATATAAAAGATCTAAATATTGCAAAACAACTTTCTTATGGCGTTACTGTTGCCGGGATATTACAATTAATTTTTTTAATTTATTTTTCATTTAAGTTTTATAAACCCAGTATAAAATTTAAATTCAAAGTTACAAATAAACTCAAAATTTTTTTTAAAAAGTTGTTACCAAGTATTTTTTCATCAGGAGTTACACAAATAAATATTTTAGTAGGAACAATAATTGCTTCTTTTCAATCTGGAGCAGTATCATATTTGTATTATGCGGATAGAGTTTATCAAATTAATTTGGCCATTGCTGGCATTGCAGTAGGCACAGTTTCTTTACCAGTTCTTTCAAAAGCATTAAAAATGAAAAATTATTTAACAGTGTCAAAAATTCAAAATAATTCTCTTCAATTATCTTTACTTTTATCAATACCTGCAAGTTTAGGACTAATAATTGCTTCAGAAGAAATAATTAACGGGTTATTTGGTTATGGATCCTTTACTTTAAAAGATGTTGAGTTAACTTCTGATGCATTAATGTTTTTTGGATACGGTATTATTGCATTTGCATTAGTAAAAGTGCTAACAACTTTTTTTTTCGCTAGAGATAATACAAAAACTCCATTTTATGTCTCATCCTTCATTGTATTATTAAATATAATTATAAGTGTAAGTTTATTTGATAGATTTGGTTTTTTAATAATACCAATAGCCACTTCTTTCTCAACATGGGTTGGAGTTTTTATCTTTTTATACTTGATGAAAAGGAATAACTTTTTGCTTATACAAAAAAAATTATACCTAAATATTTTTAAAATCGTGATTTCAACAATAATTATGTCAACTGCACTTATATTTATTTTGAGGAAATATTCTATTTATCTTGATTATACATATATTTATAAGTCTGTCTGGTTATTATTTATTGTAGGTTTCGTTGGAATTGTTTATTTTATATCTTGCTACTTTTTAGGTTTATTAAAAATAAAAAACTATAAAGCAAATTAAATGAGTAAAAAAAAACTAGTATTTTCGGGAGTTCAACCAACTGGAAACTTACACTTAGGAAATTATCTCGGGGCATTGAAAAATTTTGTATATCTTCAGAAAGAAATGGAATGCATTTATTGTGTGGTTGATTTACATGCTATAACAGTTTTTCAGAATCCTAAAGAATTAAAGAATAATGTATTAGAAACAGTAGCTAGTTTTCTTGCTACAGGTCTTAATCCAGAAAAAAGTGTAATATTTAATCAATCTTCTGTATCCGGTCATGCAGAGCTAGCGTGGATCTTTAATTGTGTTTCAAGAATTGGATGGCTTAATAGGATGACTCAATTTAAAGATAAAGCTGGTTCAGATAAAGAAAAAGCAAGTGTAGGCTTATATATTTATCCAAATTTAATGGCATCCGATATACTTCTTTATAAAGCAACTCATGTTCCTGTGGGAGCTGATCAAAAGCAGCATTTAGAATTGTCCAGGGACATTGCTCAAAAATTTAATAACGATTTTAATTGTAAAGACTTTTTTCCTCTTCCGGAGCCTTTAATCCCAAAAAATGTTTCTAGAATAATGAGCTTAAGAGATGGAACAAAAAAGATGAGTAAATCAGAAGAGTCCGATTATTCAAGAATTAATTTAAAAGATAACGCTGATGAAATTAGTAAAAAGATAAAAAAAGCTAAATCTGACTCTGAGCAAATACCAAACAATTTAAAACTTTTGGAAAACAAACCTGAAGCTTTAAATTTAATAAATATTTATTCTGAAATTTCAAAAACTAGCTTAGAAAAAGTTTTAAATGAAATGTCAGGCAAAGAATACTCATATTTAAAAACAAAATTAACAGACCTTTTAATTAGCGAGATAACTCCAGTTGGAAAAGAGATAGCAAAACTTTTGAGAGATAAGTCGCACTTAATGAAAATATTAGAAAAAGGTAGAGAAAAAGCCAATATTATTGCTGAGGAAAACCTAAAAAATATACGTGAAAAAGTTGGGTTGATATAATATAAATTTCACATGATACAAACTGAAACAACTCCTAATCCAAATTCTTTAAAATTTCTTTCTGAAAAAGTTATTTCAGCTATTGGTACGGAAGAGTTTCAAAAAGACAAGTCCAAAAACTTACAGAATAAGTTTATCAAAGAGCTTTTAGAATTTAAAGGGGTCGAACTGATACTTTTGTCAAAAAACTTTTTATCGGTTAAAAAAACAGAAGATGTATCATGGACTGAATTGAAACCGATGGTCATATCTCACTTAAACGATTTTTTTGAAAAAAACGAAGGCCCAATTCTTAAAGAAAATAATACTCATGATAATTCTATAAAAGATGATGATGAGACAGTAAAAAAAATTATAGATGTACTAGATACAAAAATTAGGCCAGCGGTGGCTAAAGATGGTGGTGATATAAAATTTAAATCATTTGAAAACGGAGTTGTTAAAGTAGAATTACAAGGTAGCTGTTCTGGTTGCCCAAGTTCTTTGATGACTTTAAAACAAGGTGTTCAAAACCTTCTTAAACATTACGTTAAAGAAGTAAATTCAGTTGAAGCTAACTAAAATGAAAAAAAAACTAAGTTATAGAGATAAGTTGATTGAGCTTGCTTATATATATAATGTTAAAGAGATACAAGATTATGTTAAGAGAAGAAAAAATCTGACAACCGGTCAAATAGAACTAATTCTTAAAAAAAATAAAATTATTATTCCTAAAGAATTTAAAACAAGTTTTTTCAAAGAAAACTTTGTCAAACCTATTTCAAAATTTAAATCAAATGTAGTGAATTATAAAGAAGAGAAGATTAAAGATAAAAATAGATTTTTTAGAAGGGTAGAAAACTATAAACATGATACCTCACGAAAAGTAAATCATGGACTAAACAATTTGTGGAGAGGGTTTGGAAATGCTGGTTTAAATTTTTTAAATGTTTTGCCTAAGTTAGGGACAACAGTATTTAAATTTTTTGGTGATTTATTCACTGATGTATTTAATTCAATTTACAATCAACAAATCGACCAAAGAAGTGCTAGAAATGTAATAATTGGTTTTTTTGTTGTAGCAGGAGTTACTACTGCGGCATTTGTAGGATTCAATACTTATAAAAATTATGATCTATCAAAAAATAAGTTAGAGATAAAAAAACCTGAGCTAAAACCTAAAAAAGAAGTAAAGAAACCAGAAGTAAAACCTAAAAAAGAAGTAAAGAAACCAGAAAAAGAATTAAAAAAAGAAACAAAAAAACCAGAAGTAAAACCTAAAAAAGAAGTAAAGAAACCAGAGCTTAAAGTTAAAAGAAACAATGTTGCAGAAGTTATTCTACCTGATCTCAATTTAAAAACTGAGACTGTTATTCAACTTTTTAAGGACGTAGATTATGATTTAAGAAAAGTCAGGGATGAAAAGTTAGTAAAACCTATTTATTTTACCCAATTTCCTAGAGATTTAGATAATTTGCAAAGTGTTCAACTTAAAAAAGAAACATTTATCAAAATTGTTTTACCTTTGATTGTAGCGGAGAATGAAAAAATAGTTGATGACAGAGAAAAATTAAAAGTTCTTATAGAAAAAAAATTTACATCTGATGCAGAAAAGCAATGGTTGAGACAGAAACTTTTGGAGTATAAAGTTAAAAAAGGGAATTTGGATGAACTATTGATTAGAATGGATATGATACCAGTTTCAATTGCTTTAGCGCAAGCTGCAAAGGAAAGTGGTTGGGGAACTTCAAGATTTGCTTTAGAGGGAAATGCAATATTTGGTCAATGGACTTGGGACGGTCAAGGTATAGCACCTTTAAAAAGAGATGGTGATAAAAATCACAAGATCCTAAAGTTTCCAATCTTAAGAGCTTCAGTTAAAGCGTATAAAAATAATTTAAATACACATAAAAGTTATTTAAAATTTAGAGAAAAGAGAAAATCTTTAAGAACTAAAAATAAAAAAATTACTGGTTTAGCTTTAACTGATACTCTTAAAAATTATGCCCAAACTGGTTCTGAATATACGAAGATTTTGAATCAAATTATAACTCAAAATAGACTTTCTGATTTTGAGCTAGTCAGATTAGTAAATTCTGTAAAACAGGTAGAGTTAAACTCGTAATTATTTTTCACTTATAACGTATTGAATACCTAACCATCTCCAAAAACCATTAGTCTCCCTTAGAGAACAGTTTACCCTACCTCGTTCACCAACAAATTTTTCTACTATGTCAACTTCTAAAACATTCCTATCTTTAAATGAGATTTGAGAATTTCTCCACTTGTTACCCTCATTCGAAAAGCACGTTGTTTGATCTAAATTTTTTATGTTTTTATAAAACTCTATTATAATTTTAGGAGGATTTTTTGATTGTAGAAGATACATATCATTTGGTGATATTCTTCTGTACTTAAATGGTAGCGTTTTCATTAAAGTATTAAATCTTTTGATCTCACCATATTTTTCATTTATTGGAAATCTTGGAAGTTCCCACAAATCCTTTGTTTCATCAATTACACCTGAGTGTTGACCAAATGCATATTTAAAACCTAAATCTTTAATAATTTTTTTAAATTCAAGACTAAATTCACCAAATGGATAGGAGAAAAATTCAGAATTGCTTCCAAGTCTTTCTTCAAAAATTTTCATTGATTTAATGATATCTGATTTTATTACTTCGGCATTCTCTTCAACTAAATACTCGTGAGAATGGCTGTGGTTTCCTATTTCAACATTTTCATCATTATATAATTCAAGTATTTGATCCCAGTTCATATAATTAAAAGAGCCCACTTCTCTTGTGTTAACAAATAAAATAAAAGGAATTCTTTTTGCTTTTAAAATAGGCCATGCATTTTGGTAGAATGACAATAAACCATCGTCTACAGTTAAAAGAATTTTTCTTTGTTTTTTGTGTTGTTTCAAGCTTTCATTAAAATCTTTTGGATGAATAAATTTAATCTTTTCTCTTTCTATGATATCAAGCTGTTCTTTAAAAACATCTAGTTGTATGTTCGTTGATGGATATTTACTTTCATCAAATCTATGATACATGATTGAAATTAAACCAAAATCTTCAAAACTATATTTTTCAGATGCAAATATCTTTGATTGATTTATCTCAAAAGTTATAATGAGGAAAAATATGATAAATAATTGTTTGATAATTAACTGCATTGGAAAGGATGATAAATTAGGTTTAAGAATAAATAAAGATTTTTTTATTCATAAATTAAAGAATGTAAAAAATAACAATGATAAACTAGTATTAGAGGTAATCAATTTTTTAAAAACCCATAAAGCAAAAATAGATAATAATTTTAGCGTCATAGTTAATCAAGGGCCTGGAAGTTTTTCAGGAATAAGAATTTCATTAGCAGTGGCAAAAGGTCTGGAAATCAGTAAAAAAGTACAATTATATGGATATAATAATGAAGATCTGAGAGAATTTAACCATGAAAATATAAACAAATTATTAAAAAGTGAATTATTAGAAAAAAAATTGATAAAGCCTATCTATTTAAGTTAAAATTAGAATATGAGTATTATAGAGGAAAAGTGTAAGCAAAAGGGTGTAAGATTAACCGATCAAAGAAAAGTGATCGCTAAGATTCTCTCAGAGTCAAAAGAGGTTTATGGATCTAAAGATCATCCTGATGTAGATGAATTACATAAAAGAGTCACAGCTTTGGATGACAAGATTAGTATTGCGACGGTTTATAGAACAGTAAAGCTATTTGAAGAAGCTGGCATATTAGTTAAACACGATTTTAAAGCCGGTAAAGCAAGATATGAAATTAACGATGATCATAATCACTTAATTGATATCAACAGCGGTGAAATAGTTGAATTTGTAGATAAAGATATAGAAGAGCTGCAAAAAAAAATCGCAAAAAAACTAGGATATAATCTAGTAGACCATAAGCTTGAGCTATATGGTTCAAAAATAAAAAAATAATTTGAAAAAAAAAATTTTCATAAAAACATTTGGATGTCAGATGAATGAATATGATAGTAATCGTATATTTGATATTGCAAAAAAAATTAATTATCTAAAAACAGAGAATTTAAAAGAAGCTGACTGTTATGTAATAAACACCTGTCATATAAGAGAAAAAGCTACAGAGAAAGTTTACCATGATGTTGGCCGTATCAAAAAAGAGTTTAGAGGCAAAAGAAAACCAATAGTAGTAGTTGCTGGATGTGTTGCACAGGCTGAAGGCGATATCTTGTTAAAAAAAGATAAATATATAGATGCAGTGGTAGGTCCTCAATCATATCACAAGCTTAATGAAATAATTTCAAAAATAGATGAAAATACAAAAAAAATTAATTTAACTGATTTTGAAGTTATAGAAAAGTTTGATAACTTAAACATAATCAAGAATTCTAGCAGTAATGTTTCTAGTTTTTTAACCATTCAGGAAGGCTGCAATAAATTTTGTAAGTTTTGTGTTGTGCCTTACACAAGAGGAGAAGAATATTCTAGATCTGTAAATGAATTAGTAAAAGAATCTTTTGATTTAGTTAATAATGGAGCAAGTGAGATTACTTTATTAGGACAAAACGTAAATGCTTATAATTATAATGGAAAAAAACTTTCTGACTTGATAAATGAAATTTCAAAAATTGAAGATCTTAAAAGAATAAGATACACTACCTCACATCCTATAGATTTCTCTGAAGATTTGATTGATGCCCATGAGAGAAATTTAAAATTGATGCCTTTAATACATCTTCCTGTGCAGAGTGGATCTAATAAAATTTTGAAAGACATGAATAGAAAACATACTATAGAGGATTATCTTGAAGTTATTAAAAAATTAAAAAAAATAAACCCTTTAATAAAATTTTCAAGTGATTTTATTATCGGTTATCCTGGTGAAACTGAAAAAGATTTTAACGATACTTTGCAACTTATTGATGAAGTTGAATATATAAATTTTTATTCTTTTATTTTTAGTCCTAGACCTGGTACGCCAGCTGCAAAATTAAAAAAGATTGATGAAATTTTAGCCAAAGAGAGACTTAATATTTTTCAAAAAAAAGCGGAGGAAGTTAAGATGCGGTATAGAAAAAATCTTTTCAATAAAGAATGTTCTGTCCTATTTGAGAACGAACTTAAAGATAAGACTGGATTTTTTGGTAAAGATGAATTTTCTAATTCTGTAATTGTTAAAAGTTCAGAAAATTTAATAGGGAAAATAAAAAAAGTAATTATTACATACGGCAACCATAACACGTTATTTGGTTCTATATCTAAAAAGGAAAACAAAAAGGATTTTGCAGCCTAAGCATGTCACAAATAACTAAACTAGATCAAAATTTAATTATAAAAAAAATCGATAAAGAAACAATTAATGTTCAAATAATTAACAATGAAATGTTAATGTCCATAGTAGGTCAGTTTGATCAAAACTTAAAAGATTTAGCAAAACTTACTAATACTAATATATTCTTTAGAGGTAATTCCATTACTTGCAAAGGAAAAAAAGAAAAAATTGAACTGTTTTGTGAGGCGATAAAGTTTCTTATTGATAAATATTTTTTAACCAAAATTATTGAAAAAGAGGATATACTTCTTTCTGTGAAAAAAAATATGGAATTAAATCAATCAAATGTAAAATCTTTTAAACAATTAATAAAAACCCCAAGAAAATCAGTAATAGCTAGGTCAGAAAAACAATCAGAATATATTAATGCTTTAAAAGAAAACGCTATCACTATGTCATTAGGACCTGCAGGAACAGGGAAGAGTTTCTTAGCCGTGTCTGTAGGAGTTACAATGTTAATGGAAAAAAAAATCGAAAGAGTAATTTTATCTAGACCTGCAGTAGAGGCAGGAGAAAAACTGGGTTTTTTACCCGGAGACATGAAAGAAAAAGTAGATCCATATCTCAGACCTTTATATGATGCACTATACGAACTTTTTGGTGCTGATAAAATCGATAAAAAAATAGAGTCTGGAGAAATAGAAATCGCTCCACTGGCATTTATGAGGGGCCGAACTTTAAAAAATAGTTTTGCAATTCTTGACGAAGCACAAAATGCAACAGAAACACAAATCAAAATGTTCTTAACAAGAATTGGCGAGAACTCAAAACTTGTTGTAAATGGTGATCCATCCCAAATAGATTTAATAAACAAATCACAATCAGGACTTATAAAGTCAAAAAACTTGTTAAAGCATCTTGAAGAGATAAAGATTATTGAATTTGATCACACAGATGTTATTAGACATCCACTAGTCTCAAAAATTATTAGGGCTTACCAGAAAAAAAGCACTGATGATCAGGATTAATACTATTTCAAATAACAAAGCTTGGTATCGCTATATTAAAAATCCCTACGACTACATTGAAAATAAAGTAGAAAAAATTAATTGTAAGTTAAATAAATATAAAAAAAAAAAAATTTTTTGTACACTTCTACTTTCTGGAAGCAATGAAATTAAAAGATTAAATAAAAAATTTAGAAATAAAAATATAACTACAGACGTACTTTCTTTTCCATTTTATAATAAGAAAGTTTTGAAAAATAAACTTAAAAAAGAAAATGAAATTTATATTGGGGATATTATTATTAATTTTAATAAGATTAAAAATAAAAATAATAAAATTTCTTTTAAAAATGAATTAAATAAACTTTGGGTACATGGCTTAGTACACTTGTTTGGATATGACCACAAGAAGGATAAAGATTATTATAAAATGAGAAAGATGGAAAAAAAACTCTTGTCACATTTATCTTGAATGGTCGAACAATACCTAAATAATCGCCTTATAGTTTTATATATAATTCCTTTTTTATTAGGACTATTGACTGTTTTTTCTTTTCAACCTTTCAATTTCTCAATAATAAATTTTTTTATATTACCTATATTTTTTTATTTAATTGTTTTTATAAAAAAAAAATCTAAAAGCACTTATAGAATAAAACCATATAGGAAGAATCTTTTCATATTTGGAACAATTTTTGGATTTAGTTTTTTTTTGAGCAACATACATTGGATAACTAACTCATTAACATTTGACGAAAATTTTAAAATTTTAATTCCTTTTGGACTTATTTTAATTCCATTATTTTTAAGTTTATTTTTTTCTTTAATTACAATTATAGTCGGTCCTTTGTTGAGTTTAAATTTTCCATCTATAATTCTTTTTTCAGCAAGCCTCGCTGCATCAGATTTTATTCGAGCAAAAATATTAACTGGTTTCCCATGGAATCTTTGGGCTTATAGTTTATCCTCTTTAACTGAGATAATACAAGTTTTAAACATAATAGGATTATTTGCATTCAACTTGATTTCAATTACAATTTTTATGTTACCGTCTATATTATTTTTGAAATTAGATTTTGCAAAAAAAACATTGTTATTATTGTTATTACCTCTAATATTTTTTTTATCTTACATCTATGGAAGTCATTCTATTAATCTAAATCAAAAAAAATTGAAAGATGCTGAGGAAAAATTTAATTTGAAGATAATTTCACCAAATTTTGAATTAATTTATGGGCTTGACGGTGAAGAAATTGAAACAAGATTGAAAAAATTAATAAGATATAGTGAGCCTGAAAAAAATCTAAAAACACTTTTTATATGGCCAGAAGGTGTATTTAGCGGGTATAGCTTTAATGAAATTTCTCAATTGAAATCAATTTTCAAAGAAAACTTTAGTAAAAATCACTTTATATTATTTGGGATTAATAAAATTAGTGAGCGAGAAAAAGGTATTTATAATAGCTTAATTATAACAAATCATCAGCTTGAAATACTAGAAGAGTATAATAAACAAAAACTCGTTCCTTTTGGAGAATTCTTGCCAATGGAAAATTTTTTGAAAAAATTTGGCTTAAAAAAGATTACTGAGGGACATGGCTCTTTTTAAAAGGACAAAAACAAAATAATTTAATAATTGATAAGTTAAATATTTTACCTCTGATTTGTTATGAAATAATATTTACTGAATTGATACAATCTTCTAATAATAAAACGAATTTAATTGTTAATATTTCAGAAGATGGGTGGTTCGGTCAATCAATAGGGCCATACCAACATTTTGCAAAAAGTAAATTTAGAGCTATTGAGAATAATACATTTCTTGTAAGGTCAGCAAATAAGGGTATAAGCGCTATAATTAATAATAAAGGTGAAATATTAAAAAAACTTGGCTCTCTCGAGGCAGGAAACATTCAAATTGAGGTACCTTTAATTGAAAGTAAAAATAAAAATAAAAATGATTTGATATTCTTTGCTCTTTTAATTACATATATTTTTATTTTCAAACTTTACATAAAAAATAATGACAAACAATAATTATTTATTTACAAGCGAGTCAGTTTCAGAGGGTCATCCTGACAAAGTATGCGATAGAATTTCTGACATGGTCGTCGACTCTTATATTTCTAAAGATCCAGTATCCAGAGTTGCTTGCGAGACATTAACAACAACCAATAAAGTAGTTTTAGCAGGGGAAACTAGAGGTCCAAGTATAAACAAAGAAGAACTTATAAATAAAGTTAGAAACTGCATAAAAGATATCGGTTATGACCAAAAAGGCTTTAGTTGGAAAACTGCAGATATAGAAACACACTTGCATGAACAATCATCGGATATTGCTATGGGTGTTGACTCAAAAGATAATAAGGATGAAGGAGCAGGTGATCAAGGAATAATGTTTGGCTATGCTTGTAAAGAAACTGAAGATTTAATGCCAGCCCCAATACATTTTTCTCATAAAATATTACGATTAATGGCGATAGATAGAAAGAATGGTAGCTTAAAAGGTATCGAACCTGACTCAAAAAGTCAGGTAACAATGCTATATGAAGAAAATAAACCAGTAAAAGTAACCTCGGTAGTTATATCTACACAACATGCAAAAGACTTAAATCAAGAGAAGGTAAGAGATTTAGTTATCCCATATATAAATAAATCTATTCCAAAAGACTATCTTGAAGGTCTTGATCCTAAGGAAATTTATATTAATCCAACTGGTCAATTTGTAATTGGAGGTCCAGACGGAGACACTGGTTTAACAGGAAGAAAGATTATAGTAGATACTTATGGGGGTGCAGCACCACATGGAGGAGGAGCTTTTTCTGGTAAAGATCCAACAAAAGTTGATCGTT
Organism: uncultured Pelagibacteraceae bacterium; assembly: GCA_902539235.1. GTDB lineage: Bacteria > Pseudomonadota > Alphaproteobacteria > Pelagibacterales > Pelagibacteraceae > Pelagilacustribacter. The sequence continues at coordinate 25,105 of CACBIC010000012.1, forward strand.
CAGCTGCCTATGCTTCAAGATATTTAGCAAAGAATATCGTTTCTGCAGGTGTTTCAGACAAATGTCTGATCCAACTAGCTTACGCTATAGGTGTGTCAAAGCCATTATCAATTTTTATTAAACTTGATGATGGCGATGAAGCAAAAGTAGAACACATAAAAAAAATAATTAATCAAAATTTTGATCTTTCACCTCGTGGAATAAGAGAAATGCTGAATTTAAACAACCCTATTTATGAAGTTACATCTGCCTATGGTCATTTTGGAAGAAAAGCTACAAATAAGGGTGAATTTACATGGGAAAAAACAGATAAAGTTGACTTATTTAAACTGTAATCTTGAAAAAACCTTAATTTTCTTTTAAAAAAGCTAAACATTATTAATAATGCAAAATGGGCACTTGCCCATTTTTTTTTAGGAGCAACTAAAATGTTAAATAGAGGATTAGATAAATTAGAACTATTAAGAATAGTAGAAGCTGTGGCTAATGAAAAGTCTATTGATAAAGAATTAGTTATTGGTTCAATGGAAAGTGCAATTCAAAAAGCAGCTTTAACAAAATTTGGCAGTGATAATAATATCGAAGTAATAATTAACAGAGAGACTGGAGAAATTAAAATTCAAAAAGTTTTAGAAATAGTAGAGAAAATCGAGGATCCTGCTAGAGAAATAACTCTGGATACAGTACAAAAAACTGATAAAAAAAATGCAGGTCTTAAGGTGGGTGATAAGATTTACGAAGAACTCCCTCAAATTGATTTTG
>CACBIC010000013.1 GCA_902539235.1 uncultured Pelagibacteraceae bacterium
CTTTGATTATTGAAACTCTTACTGACAATAAAAACAGATCTGCATCAAGTATAAGAACTGTGTTACAAAAAAGTGGAGGCAGATTAGGAGAGACCGGTTCGACTAAGCATATGTTTAATAATTTTGGAGTTTTACATATAGAAAAAAGTAAAATCAGCGAGGAGGAAGCTTTTAATTTAGCGATAAATTCTGGAGCGAAAGATTGTTCCTTAGCAAATGGATTTCATGAGATAATTACGCTAAAAGAGGATTTTTATAAAATAAAAACTGAACTTGAAAAGAAAATAGACAGTTTTGCTTATTCAACTATAGAGTGGAGAGCTCAAAATTACTTAAATTTAAATAAAGATCAAAGTAAAAAAATGATAGAGGTTCTAAATGCGCTTGAAGAGCTTGATGATGTTCAAAATATATTTACCAATGCAAATTTAGAAAATTGATAAAATGATAGTTGTAGGTATAGACCCTGGCTTAAGTGGCGCAATAGCAATTTTAGAAAATAATAAAGTATTAAATATTTTTGATATGCCAGTCATGGCAGAAGGGAAAAAGAATAAAAGACAACTAAATAGCGCCCAGCTAGTAAGTATTATTAAAGATAGCACTAAATCTGATACTGAAATAGCAGTCGTAGTTGAACAAGTTAATGCAATGCCAGGCCAGGGTGTAACCAGTATGTTCAATTTTGGTCAAACTTTTGGTGCAATCAAAGGAGTTTGTGCAGCGTTAGAACTTCCAATTTTTTTTGTAAGACCATCTAAGTGGAAGAAGCATTTTGAATTAATTAATTCTTCTAAAGATTCTAGTAGAACTAAAGTAATAGAAATGTATCCATCTTTATCTAGTCAATTAGCTAAAAAGAAAGACGTAAATAAGTCAGACGCTATTTTGATTGCTAGATTCTACACTGAGACAAGATTAAAAGTTAATAAATAATATTATTTTTTAAAAAAGCGCCAAATTCATGACACATTCTGAAAGTAATCAACATTAATGGAACAAGAAATTGCTTCACAAGTTGTAGGATTAGGAGGCGCAACAGACTTCACACTATGGAGCCTTTTTATGAGAGCCGACTTTGTGGTGAAGTTCGTAATTATTCTTTTAATTGCAAGCTCAATTTTTTCTTGGGCACTAATATTTGATAAATTTAAGTTATTTAAAAATATCAATAAGTCCACTGAAGACTTTGAAAAAAAATTTTGGAAAGCAAAATCTGCTGAAAATTTTAATAATAATCTTCCAGTAAATTCTACCGACCCAGCAACTTTAATATTTAAAGCTGCAATGGTAGAACTTTTAAAAACAAAAAGACAATCATCAGCAGTTCAAGCTGCGAGAGTTGAAAGAATTTTAGAAATTGCTACTGATAATGAATTGAAAAAAGTAGAAAAAAATTTTACCTATCTCGCGACCATTGGTTCAACTGCCCCGTTTATAGGATTATTTGGTACAGTATGGGGAATAATGAATTCATTTCAATCAATAGCTATTTCTAGAAACACAAGTCTAGCAATAGTTGCGCCAGGTATTGCCGAAGCTCTCTTTGCAACAGCGTTAGGTTTGTTAGCAGCTATTCCAGCAGTAGTAGCATATAATAAATTCAATAGTGACTCTCGAAGATACTTTTCAAAAATAGATAATTTTTCTAAAAGATTTTTATCAATAATTTAAAATAATGGCATTTAAATTCAATCGCTCAAGAAATGAACCAATGAGTGAAATTAATGTAACGCCATTCGTGGATGTAATGCTAGTTTTATTAATTATTTTTATGGTAACTGCACCACTTCTAACAGTAGGTGTCCAAGTAGATTTACCGGAGTCAGCAGCTGACTCACTTCCAGACGATCAAGAACCATTAACAATTAGCATCAATTCAAAAGGAGAGATTTATATTCAAGAACATCAAGTGACATATCAAAAAATGGTTCCTAAACTATTAGCTATTGCAAAAAATAGAACTGATACAAGAATTTATGTAAGAGGAGACAAGAATATTAATTATGGAAGAGTATTAGAAATAATGGGAACTTTATCAGGTGCTGGTTTTTCAAAAGTTGCACTTATTTCTGAACCTTACAAAAATTAGGATGATGTATGATAAAAAGCTTGATTTACTCAATTTCTTTTCACTCATTAATGATTATCCTAACAGTTTTGAGTTTACCTTTTATGCTTAGAGAGCCTGTAGATTTACCCCCGATAGTTTCTGTAGAATTAATACAAATTTCAGACAAAACAAGAATTCCATATGCTCCAAAAGCAAGAAAATTGATTGAAGAGAAAAAGAAAATAGAAGAGGAGAGAATGGTTTCAGAACAAGCACCCCCTTCAGCTAAAGCAAAAGAAAAACCTGATAGAATTCCAATGCCTAATGAGAAAAAGGAAGAAAAACAAATAATAAAAAAAAAACAAAATCCTGAAGAAATAAAACCAGAGATAAGACAATCTTCAGAGTTTGAAAAAAAAGAAATAATAGATACAAATCAAATTGCAGCATTAATTGATAAAGCTAAAGAAGTTGAGGCGATTAAAGAAAAAAAAAGTAATAAAGTTACTCAAAGTTCTCAAAAAAATTCATTTGCGTCAGGTTTAACTTTGTCAGAGGAAGATGCTCTTAGAGCTCAAATATTTGGATGTTGGAGTATTCCATTAGGTTTACCATATGACCAAAATTTATTGGTCAGAATAAAATTAGAACTTAAAAAAGATGGAACTATAACGAAATCCGAAATTTTGGATCACGAAAGAATGAATAGACCAGGCCAAAAATTTTATAAAGTACTAGCTGAGAGCGCACTGAGAGCGGTAAGACTTTGTCAACCATTGAAAGTTCCTCCAACTGGTTATGATAAATGGAAAGATTTACAATTAAATTTTAATCCAACTGAAATGTTAAAAGGATGATATGAAAAAAATTCTATTAACTTTTTTATTTTACTTTATTTTTTTAATCAAATCTTTTGCCTTAATTGAGGTAGACATCACTAGAGGTAATCTAGATCCACTACCTATAGCTGTTTCTCCATTACATGTAGATGTTAAATCAGATAATTTTAAAGATTTAAAAGTAAAAGAACTAGGGGAAAATATTTCTGAGATTATAGAAAAAAATTTTAAAAATACCGGTCTATTTAATCCATTAAAGAAAGATGCATTTGTTCAAAAACCAGATATTGCCCACTTAAAACCAAGATTTGAAGACTGGCGATTGATAAAAGCCCAAGCATTAGTGACAGGAAAATTATTAATAAAGAATGAAAAATTAAAAGTTGAATTCAGGCTTTGGGATTTGACAGCGGCACAAGAAATGACAGCTTTAGCTTTTACAACGACACCATCTAACTGGAGGAGAGTAGCGCATATTATATCTGATAAGATTTACGAAAGATTAACTGGAGAAGAGGGATATTTTGACACAAGAATTATTTATGTTGCAGAAAGCGGTCCGAAAAATCAAAGAATTAAAAAATTAGCAATAATGGATCAAGATGGATACAACACAAAATATTTAACTTTAGGCAATGAGTTAGTTTTAACACCTAGATTTAATCCAACTAATCAAATGGTAACTTACATGTCTTATTTTAGAAATATGCCAAGAGTATACTTGCTTGATATTGAAACAGGCACTCAAGAGGTTGTTGGGAATTTTCCTGGAATGACTTTTGCACCAAGATTTTCTCCAGATGGAACAAAAATAATTATGAGTTTTGCTAAAGATGGTAATTCAGATATTTATACAATGGATTTAGAGTCCAGAGTCGTTGAGAGAATTACTGAACATTCTTCAATAGATACTTCGCCATCTTTTTCACCTGATGGAAAATTTATTGCATTCAATTCTGATAGAAGTGGATTACAACAAATTTATGTGATGAGAAGCGATGGTAGTAATGTAAAGAGAGTTACTTTTGGCAAAGGTATTTATGGAACACCCGTTTGGTCTCCAAGAGGTGACTTAATTGCATTTACTAAAATGCATAAAGGGAGATTTTATATTGGAGTTATGAGAACTGATGGAACTGGAGAAAGGCTTTTAACAGAAAACTATTATCAAGAAGCTCCCTCCTGGTCACCAAATGGAAGAGTCCTAGTTTTTTATAGAGAAACTAAAGCAGGCGATAAAGGTGAGGGTTTTACAGCTAAATTATGGTCTATAGATATAACTGGATATAATGAGAGAAAGCTTTCCACTAAAACTGATGCATCAGACCCATCTTGGTCCTCATTATTATCTAAGTGAGGTTGAATTTTATGTAAAATATACTTGAATAAATTGCAATAATTTGAAATAACCACATTAAACCTAGGGGAAAAAATGACACTAAAATCGAATTTAAAAAATATATTACTTGTAATCTTCGCAACTTTTATACTTAGCGCATGTTCTACAGCTAAGAAAACCGGAGATATAGATGGAGACGTATACACTGGAAAAGAAACAGTTGAGTATTTAGCTGCTGGTGTGCCTGACAGAGTATTTTTTGCTACAAACAAATCATCACTGACTACTGCATCTAGAGCTACATTGAGAAAACAAGCTACATTTTTAAGAAAAAATAAAAATCTTAATGTAACTATTGAAGGTCACGCTGATGAAAGAGGTACTAGAGAATATAACTTAGCATTAGGTGAGCGTAGAGCTAATGCTGCAAGAGATTATTTAATGACTTATGGTATTTCTGGAAAAAGAATTTCTGTGATAAGTTATGGAAAAGAGAAGCCAGTAAATCCAAAATCATCGCCATTAGCTTGGTCTCAAAACAGAAGATCAGTTACAGTAAAAGTAAACTAATTTAAGTTTATCAAATTAAAAGACCCTTCTTTACTATGTATTGAGGGGTCTTTTTTTTGCCATTTTATCTGATTAGAAAAGAATCATGCAAAAGTATAAAAAATTTTTGAAAATTTTGTTTATAGTCGTACCTACATTTATTTCTACTAGTATTTATGCAGAAGAGGAAGAAATTTATTTAAAAGCTATTTCTGATCAAATTCAGGTAATAACAAAAGATCTTAAAACTTTAGAAAAAGCTGTTTATCAGAAATCAGACGTAGCTGTATCAAGCGCTACTTTGAAAAATACTGATGGTCTTAATGAAGATATTTTAACAAAGCATCTTTTAAAATTAAACGAAATTGAAGATCAATTTAGAGAATTAACAAATAAATTTGAGGAGGTTAATTTTAAGCTAGATAAATTATCATCACGTGTAACCAAAATTCAATCAGATAACCAATTAAGATTTTCAGATTTAGAAAGCGGTAACCTCAATACTAATCAAATAATTAAAAATCAACAAACTGTCCTTCCAGGAACTAGTAAACCACAAGATTTCGGAGCAAATCCTGGTTATCAAACTTCAAATTTACCAACCCAACAAAGTATCAATTCTGTTGAGAGCGCTCAAACTGTAATCACTGAAAAACCAGAAAAAAAAGAATCCTTACTTCCAGAAAAACCAATACCAGAACAATATGAATTTGCTGTCAGCTTTATGAAAATCGGTGATTATGAAACTGCTGAATTCGCATTAAGAGAATTTATTGATAAAAATAAAGATCATGATTTAGCTGGTAGCGCGCAATACTGGTATGGAGAAACATTTAGAATAAGGCAACTTTATTCAGATGCTGCTACCGCTTATTTAGATGGTTATCAAAATTATCCTAAAAGCAAAAAGGCACCAGATAATCTCTTAAAATTGGGAATTACTATGGTTCAACTTGGAGAAAAAGATCAGGGATGTAAAATGATATTAGGACTCAAAAAAGAATACCCAAAAGCAAGCAAGTCTGTGTTACAAAAAGCTCAATATGAGCAAAAAAAATTCAAATGTAAATCTTAAAAAACGTTTTGAAGGTATTGAGAGATTTTCTAATATTTATCAAGATTTTAAAAGAAAACTCAAAAGGTTTAAAACTAACTCATTTCTAGTTGCTATCTCTGGCGGTCCTGACAGTTTAGCTCTTGCAGCATTAATTAAAAGTTATAGCTACGAAAAAAAAATAAAGCTACAATTTGTGCTAGTAAATCATAATATTAGAAAAAATTCTTTCAAAGAGGCACTTAAAGTAAAGAGTTTGTTAAAAAAATATAAAATTGATCTAAAATTATTAGATAATAAAACAAAAATTACTAATAACATTCAAAGTCAAGCTAGGCAAATTAGATATGAATTACTTAAAAAATTCTGTATTCAAAAAAAAATCAAAATTATATTGACCGGCCATAATTTAGAAGATCAAGTTGAGACATTTTTTATAAGGCTATCTAGAGGTAGCGGTTTAAAAGGTTTATCAGCGATGAAAAATGTGAGCCAGCTAAATAATGATATAAAAATATCAAGACCTTTATTAGATGTAAAAAAAGATGTTTTAATTAAATTAAGTAAATATGTATTTGGAAAGTTTTTTATTGATCCTTCTAATACAAATAGTAAATATCTTAGAACAAAAATTAGAAAATTACAAAAACACTTAGTTGAGAGCGGAATTAAATATGATCAAATTATTAAATCAATCAAAAATCTTGCATCTAGCAGGAGAACACTTGATGATTATTTAAACAAGATTTTTAAAGATACTATAAATAGATATAAAGATGTTGTTTATGTTGACTTGGAAAAATATAAAAAATTTAATAATGAGATAAAGTTAAATATATTAAATAAATCTATAAAGATCTTAAAAAGAAACTATTATCCAGTTAGATCCAAAAAAGTATTAAATTTGATTAAAAAATTAGAGAATAGAAATTTTAAAAAGGCAACCTTAGGAGGTTGCATTTTTTTTGTTAAAAAAGACAAATTATGCTTGAAAAAGGAGCAAAAATTATAATTTTTGTGAAATTTGTTATATTTTGTCTTATTTACAACTTAATTAATTTTAAAATATACTTGTTTAATAGCAATTAATGCTTATTTAGGTAAAATGAATTTAAAAAACTTAGTAATGTGGGTCATAATAGTCTTACTTGCCGTAGGCCTATTTAACATGTTTCAAGATCCAAATAAAATTAACTCGGAGAAAAACACTTTGCCTTTCTCAAGTTTTTTGAGTGAGGTAGACGCAGGTAGGGTGGTTGAGGTACAGATTCAAGGTAACAATATCTCTGGAGTTTTAGCAGATGGAAAAACATTCAAGACTTTCTCTCCAAACTATCCGGAATTAGTTGATAAACTTTCATCGAGCGGAGTAAGTATTAACGCGTCACCTCAAGAAGATAAAATGCCTTCACTTTTAGGAATATTGCTCTCATGGTTCCCTATGCTTTTATTAATAGGTGTATGGATATTTTTTATGAGGCAAATGCAAGGTGGTAAAGGAGGAGCAATGGGCTTCGGCAGATCAAAAGCAAAATTGTTAAATGAAGCTCAGGGCAAAGTAACTTTCAACGATGTTGCTGGAGTTGAGGAAGCTAAAGAGGAAGTTGAGGAAATTGTAGAATTTTTAAAAGATCCAAAAAAATTTAGTAGATTAGGAGGAAAAATTCCTAAGGGAGCTTTACTAATCGGTCCTCCTGGAACCGGTAAAACTTTACTAGCTAAAGCTATCGCCGGAGAAGCTAATGTTCCTTTCTTTTCAATTTCAGGATCTGACTTTGTAGAGATGTTTGTTGGTGTTGGAGCTTCTAGAGTGAGAGATATGTTTGAACAAGGAAAAAAACATTCGCCTTGTATTATTTTTATCGATGAAATTGATGCAGTTGGTAGAAGCAGAGGAGCCGGCTTAGGCGGAGGCAATGATGAAAGAGAGCAAACTTTAAATCAGTTATTAGTAGAAATGGATGGTTTCGATACAAACGAAGGAATAATTTTGATTGCGGCTACAAATAGACCTGACGTTTTAGACCCAGCTTTATTAAGACCGGGTAGATTTGATAGACAAGTAGTAGTCGGTAATCCAGATATAATTGGAAGAGAAGCTATTTTAAAAGTACATGTTAAAAAAATAAACATTGGTCCTGACGTAAAATTAAGAACAATTGCAAGAGGAACACCCGGGTTCTCTGGTGCCGATTTAGCAAATCTAATAAATGAGTCTGCTTTACTTGCTGCAAGAAAAAATAAAAGAGTTGTGACCATGTCAGATGTTGAGGAAGCAAAAGACAAGGTAATGATGGGGGCTGAAAGAAGATCAATGGTGATGTCTGAAGATGAAAAAAAATTAACTGCTTATCATGAGGGAGGTCATGCAATAGTCGCTTTAAATGAAAAAGCTTCAGACCCTATTCACAAAGCAACTATAATTCCAAGAGGCAGAGCCTTAGGAATGGTAATGAGATTGCCTGAGAGAGATCAATTATCAGTTACAAGAGAAAAAATGCATGCAGATATTTCAGTAGCAATGGGAGGCAGAATAGCAGAGGAAATAATTTTTGGTCACGATAAAGTCACTTCTGGCGCATCTTCAGATATAGATATGGTTACTAAAATGGCAAAGAACATGGTTACTAAATATGGAATGAGCACAGAATTAGGAACAATTGCTTATGGAGAAAATGAAGAGGAAGTTTTTTTGGGTAGATCAGTAACGAGACAACAAAATATGTCTGAGGAAACTGCAAAGAAAATTGATGCAGAGGTTAAAAAGATTGTTGATAAAGGATATGAAAGAGCTAAGAAAATTTTGACTGAAAAAATAGATGATTTACATAAAATTTCAAAAGCTCTTTTGATATATGAAACTTTGTCTGGAGACGAAATAAGAGATTTAATTTTGAGAGATATAAAACCCACTAGATCTTTTAAAGAAGACGAGAGCGATGATGGAAAATCATCTTCCGCACTTGGATCACTAGGATTGAAGCCGAAACCTGCAATTTAGCAGTATGATAAAATATTACACAAGAGCGTGTAATTTTATATACGGACATCGAGCAAATCAATTAATAAGAGAAAAACGGGCTCTACCTTTATGCGGAAATAAGTATATTGCTTTTTCTGGTATCGAAGTTTTTGAGAGAAAAAACGAAAAAATTAAAAAAAAATTTTTAGATATTAAAAAAATCAAAAAACTTAATAAAATCGAAAAAAAAAAAGTTTTAAAAGATATAAAAAAGATTTCCGTAAAAAGAAAAAACTTTCTTAAAAATGTAAATTTTAAAAATCCATCAATCATGGGAATTCTAAATCTTACCCCTGATAGTTTTTCTGATGGAGGAAAATTTAATAAATTTAATAAATCAATAGGACAGATCTCACAGATGATTGAATCTGGAGCAAATATAATAGATTTAGGTGGAGAGTCTACAAGACCTGGTTCAAAAACAATAGACCCAAAAACTGAATGGAGAAGATTAGAAAAGGTCTTAAAAATATTTAAAAAAAAATATAAGCAAACTTGTCTTTCAATTGATACTAGAAAATCTATAATAATGGACAAAAGTATAAAATTTGGTGCAGATTTAATTAATGATGTTTCTGGATTTAATTATGACCCCGACTCACTTTTAAAATTAAAAGATAAAAATATTTCAAAAGTTCTTCATCATATGCAAGGAACACCAAATACCATGCAAACTAATCCTAAATATCAAAACGTTTTACTTGATATTTATGATTATTTTGAAAATGGAATTAACAACAAATTTAAAGATAAAAAAATTATTTTAGATCCCGGTATCGGTTTTGGTAAAACTTTGAAACATAATTTGACTTTGATTTCGAATATATCTTTGTTTCATAGTTTAGGTTTACCTATTATGATTGGAACATCAAGAAAAAGATTTATAAGTCAGATATCAGGCAAAAATGACAGCGTAGAAAGAATAGGCGGTACACTAGCTTCAATTTTGTTTTTATTATCTCAAGGCATTCAAATTTTTAGAGTTCATAATGTAAATGAGGTTAAACAAGGCATTTTGGTATTTGAAAAAATATTAATGAATAAATGAAAAATAAATATTTTGGGACTGATGGTATCAGAGGAACCGTCAATAAAGGTAATATTACTGGAGAAAAATTTTTTAAGTTTGGCTTAGCATCTGGGACATATTTTAAAAATCAAAAAAGAACTAAACAAATTGCTGTAATTGCAAAAGACACAAGATTGTCAGGCTATACTTTGGAGCCAGCGCTTGTTTCAGGTTTGGTGTCTGGCGGAATGCATGTTTTTACGCTAGGTCCTTTGCCTACTAATGGTTTAGCTATGCTTACTAAATCAATGAAAGCAAATATGGGTATTATGATTACTGCTTCCCATAATCCTTATTATGATAATGGTTTAAAACTATTTGGGCCTGATGGTATGAAGTTGTCAGATAGAATAGAAAAAAAAATTGAAAAACTAATTGATGCTAAAAATACAAAACAACTTACTAATCCAAAACATCTCGGAAGAGTTAAGAGACTCGAAGATGGCAATGATAGATATATAAAAATATTAAAAAATAATTTCCCGAAAGACTTTCATCTTAATGGGACAAAAATAGTGTTAGATTGCGCTAATGGAGCGGGATATAAATCAGCTCCAAAACTATTAGAAGAACTTGGCGCTAAAGTAATTTCTATTGGAGTAAAACCAAATGGCTTAAATATTAATGATAAATGTGGATCGACTTACCCCTCTAAAATCAGATCTGCTGTTAAAAAATTTAAAGCGCATATCGGTATCTCATTTGATGGTGATGCAGATAGAATAATTATGTGTGATGAAAATGGAAGAATAATAAATGGAGACCAAATAATTGCAATGTTAGCGCGAAGATGGAAAGCTAAGAAAATCTTAAAAGGTGGTGTAGTAGGCACACTGATGTCGAACTATGGTTTAGAAAATTTTTTAAGCAAGGAAAAAATAAAATTTCTGAGATCAAAAGTTGGTGATAGATATGTAAAAGAAAAAATGAAAAAATTGAACTTTAACCTTGGTGGCGAGCAATCTGGCCATATTATTTTGGGAAAATTTGCTACAACTGGAGATGGACTATTGGTTGCCCTAGAGGTATTGTTTTCTCTTAGAAAAGGAAAAAAAGCTAGCAAGCTACTAAATGTATTTAAACCTTTACCTCAAATTTTAGAAAATGTAATTGTAAGAAACAAAGAAATAATTAATACTTCAAATTGTAAAAATGCTATTCGTAAAGCTAATGTTTTAATGGGAAGTAAAGGAAGAATTTTAGTAAGAAAATCTGGAACAGAACCAAAGATCAGAATAATGGCAGAGTCTAATGATAAATCGAGAATTTATAAATGTATTAAAATCATTAAAAGATCAATAAAATAAAATTGAAACCTCAATCTAAAATATTAATAATAGCTGGCTCTGACTCCTCCGGTGGAGCAGGCATTCAAGCTGATGTTAAAACGGTTACCGCATTAGGTAGCTATGCTATGACTGCCATTACTGCAGTTACTTCTCAAAATACAACAGGTGTAAAATCAGTTGTTCCGATAAAACCTAGGGAAATAGAAAAGCAAATTGAATTTTCATGTATAGACATAAAACCAGATGCTGTTAAGATTGGAATGCTTCATTCTTCTAAGGTAATACTTTCAGTTATTAAATCTCTTAAAAAATTAAAAGTAAAAAAAATTATTTTAGATCCTGTTATGGTTGCAAAAGGTGGAGCAAATTTAATTAACAGTTCTGCAATAAAAACCTTAAAATCAAAATTGATAAAAAAAACCTTTTTGATAACACCAAATATACCAGAGGCAGAGGTCTTAAGTGGAATAAAAATCAATACTTTAGATGATGCAAAAGTTGCTGGTAAAATTTTATTAAATCTTGGTGTAAAAAATGTTTTAATTAAAGGAGGTCATCAGAGCTCTGATGATGTTAAAGACGTTTACTTAAATAGAGGAGAAATAATAGTTTTTAAGAATAAAAGAATAAAAACTAGAAATACTCATGGAACAGGCTGTACACTATCGAGCGCTATAGCAACTTTTTTATCATGTGGAAAACCTTTAAAGACTTCTTGTGAGTTGGGAATTAAATATGTTAACCAAGCAATTAAATCTAGTCTTAACTATGGTAAAGGACATGGGCCAATTAATCATCTGCACTCAATCAGAATGAAAAGAAAATTTAAATAATGAAAAACGTTGTAGTTGTCGGTTCACAGTGGGGAGATGAAGGTAAAGGAAAAATAGTCGACTGGCTATCTAGTGAAGCAGATATTGTCGTTCGTTTTCAAGGGGGTCATAATGCTGGGCACACACTGGTAATCGATAAAAAAGTATTCAAACTAAGACTATTACCGTCAGGAATAGTTAGGGATAATAAAATTTCTATTTTAGGAAATGGCGTAGTGATAGATCCTTGGGCTTTAATACAAGAAATAAAAGATATTAAGAAACAAGGAATAAATGTAACTCCTGAAAATTTCATGATTTCAGAATCTGCCTCCTTAATACTTCCTTTTCATCAAGAAATGGATGAGATTAGAGAGGATACTGCTGGTAAAAAAAAAATTGGCACTACCAGACGAGGTATAGGACCATGTTATGAAGATAAAGTTGGAAGACGGTCAATACGTGTAATGGATTTAAGATCAGAAAGCAATTTGAATTCTAGGTTAGAAAATGTTCTATTACATCACAATGCAATAAGAAAAGGATTAAAAAAAAAGATATACAAAAAAAATGAATTAAAAAGAAAATTACTTAAAATTGCTCCAGAAATTCTAAAGTTTGCAAAACCAGTTTGGCTGAAATTAGATGAATTTAAGAAAGACAGAAAAAAAATATTATTTGAAGGAGCACAGGGAATTCTTTTGGATGTTGATCACGGGACCTACCCATTTGTGACTTCATCTAATACAGTTCCAGCTATGGCAGCTACAGGATCAGGTTCGGGCCCAGATAAAATTGGCTATATTTTGGGAATTACAAAGGCATACACAACAAGAGTAGGAAGTGGACCATTTCCCACAGAATTAAAAAATAAAATTGGTGAAACATTAGGAAAGAGAGGAAAGGAATTTGGAACTGTAACTGCAAGAAAAAGAAGGTGTGGTTGGTTTGACGGGGTTTTAGTAAGACAAACCATAAAAATTTCAGGAATTAATGGAATAGCGCTAACAAAGTTAGATGTTTTAGATGAATTAGATGAAATAAAAATGTGTATTGAATATCAATTAAACGGAAAAAAAATTGATTACCTACCAGCAGCTTCTGAAGATCAATTTAAAATTAAACCAATTTACAAAACTTTTCCAGGTTGGAAAACATCCACTCAAGGTATTAGAAATATGAAAGATTTGCCAGATAATGCAAAAAAATATATTTACTCTTTAGAAGATTTTATAGGAGCAAAAGTATCAAGCATTTCAACCAGCCCTGAAAGAGATGACACAATCTTAATTGAGGATCCTTTTAAAGTTTAGTTTGGAGGAAGTAAATTTTTTGATTTACTTGCATTAATCATTGATTTTTGTAATTTTTCAAAAGCTTTAGTTTCTATTTGTCTAATTCTTTCTCTACTAATTTTATATTTTTTACTTAATTCTTCTAATGTGAGTGGAATTTCAACTAATCTTCTCGCATTAATAATCTCCTTTTCTCTTTCATTTAAGACATTCATAGCATTTTTTAATAATTCTTTTTTATCGTCGTACTCTTGTTTTTGTGAAATTATTAGTTCTTGGTCTAAACTGTCATCAACGAGCCAATCTTGCCATTCATCAGACTCACCAGTTTTAATAGGATCATTGAGAGATTTTTCTTGACCCATCATTCTTCTATTCATATTTATTACTTCATTTGAGTCCACATCTAGTCTTTTTGAAATTTCTTTTACTTGCTCATCTTTCAAATCGCCTTCTTGACCTGGAGCGATTTGATTTTTTAGTTTTTTTAAATTAAAAAAAAGTTTCTTTTGTGCTGTTGTTGTTCCCATTTTAACTAAACTCCAAGATCTTAAAACATATTCTTGAATTGCTGCTTTTATCCACCACATTGCATAAGTGGCTAATCTGAATCCTTTATCAGGATCAAATTTTTTTACTGCTTGCATAAGACCCAAGTTTCCTTCAGAAATTAATTCATTTACAGGTAAACCATAACCACGATAGCCCATTGCAATTTTAGCGACTAATCTCAAATGGCTTGTTACCAATTTATGTGCAGACTGTAGATTTCCCCTTTCTCTCCAATTTTTAGCCAACATATATTCTTCCTCCGCATCTAACATTGGAAATTTTTTTATTTGAGAAAGATAAACTGATAATCCTCCTATGGCTGGGCTAGGTAAATTGACCAAGTCTTTATTATTTTTCATATTATAGACTTATATATTATTTTTCACTTTTCAACTATTTAGTTTATTAAGTAAATCTAACATTTTTTTAAATTCATCTGGAACATTTGATTTAAAAATAACCCATTTTTTTTTCGTAGGATGTTCAAATTCTAGTGTTTGGGCGTGCAAAGCTTGTCCTTTAATATTTATTAATTTTTCTAAAAATATTTTATTAATTTTTTTAAATCTTAGATTTTTCTTTCCGTATTGGTTATCCCCAATAAGAGAAATTCCTTTTGACTTTAAATGAACTCTGATTTGATGAGTTCTACCTGTTTCAAGTTCACATTCTAGAAAGCTAATTTTTGGTATATCTTTAATATTATAAACTCTTAAAGTTTTGTAATTTGTAATTGCCACTTTTCCTTTTGTTTCACTAACTGCCATCAGTTGTCTATTTTTATTATCTCTTGAAATCAATGTTTTAATACGACCACTTAATGGCCTTATAACTCCCCAGGCTAAACATAAATATTTTCTTTTTATGGTATGATAGGTAAATTGTTTTCCTAAATTCGAATGGGCTAAATTATTCTTAGCAACAACTAATAATCCGCTAGTTTCTTTATCAATTCTGTGAACAATACCAGGTCTTAATTCACCATTTAAATTAGATAATTTTTTTTTATATTTATATGCAAGAGCATTAGCCAAAGTGTTTTCAAAATTTCCTGCCCCAGGGTGGACCACCATACCTTTTGGTTTATTAATAATAAGAATGTCATTATCTTCATAAATAATATCAATTTCAATTTTTTTTGGAATTAATTTATCTTCATCTCTAGATAGAATATTAATAAATATTTTATCTTTTATTTTTATCTTTGTAGACGGGGAAGAGACGACTGTATTATTTATCTTAAGATTTTTCGTAAGTATTATTTTCTTTAAAAATGACCTAGTAAATTTACTTATTTTTTTAGTTAAATAGATATCAATTCTAGTACCAGCGTCTTTTTTATCAACGGAGAATTTCATTGTTTTATTCATAAATTAATTTAGATTATCATATATTGCGCCGGTAGCTTCAACTGGATAGAGCGCCGGATTTCGGCTCCGGAGGTTATGGGTTCGACTCCTATCCGGCGCACCAAACTATAAAATCCAATCTTTAAATTTTTCTTTATTATCTATGATATATTTTGGGAAATTGTCATTAATATTTATTTTTTCATACTTAATATCTCTATTAAATAAATCTTTCCCTTTAGAAATTTTTTCTTTAATTAAGTCTGTATTAGTAAACTCTTTAGTATTATACTCTTGATGGGAATATGACATAATCTTATGTTTAATTGCTTGAGGATCTTTTAAAAAACTAAAATGCCATCCTCCATTATTGATTATTTGCATTTTATTTCCAAAAATATTCCAAAAAGGTTTTCTTTTTAATTTAAAGTTTCTTAACCATTGAGGAGATCTTAAATATTTTTTTTGGCAAATTCTAGTTCCCGCCCAATCACCATCGCTGACATTTAATAAATTTAATTTAGATTGAAAATTTTTTTGTAAGAAACACGCATATTTTTTTTCTATTTTAAATTCTTTTAATTTTTCAGGATCTGGTATTTCATCTATGTCTGATATCATAATAATATCTTGATCAGAAAAATCTTTGTATCCTCTCTCAAGTGCATTTCTTTGGAATTGATCTCTAGCATGGTTCTCATGCCATCTTTTTTTGAAAGAATTCACATCTAAAGGTAAATCGTCGATAATAAGATAATTTATTTTATTTTTAAATTTAATAAATTTATTTATATTAAAATTAAGTTTCTTCGGTTCTCCTGCATGGTTTTTTGTGGCCTCTGCGATTATAAATTTATCAACTTTTTCATTCAAAGTGTTAAGCCTGATATCCAACACCAAATCTTCATCAAAATACATAAAACAATCAATAAGTTTCATAATTTTATTGTAAGCGATGTTAAACCTAATTTCTTATTCATTAAATTACTTGAGGCACAATGTAAACTCGTTCTGTCAAAAACTAACAAATCACCTAATTTCCATTTATAAATTAAATCAACCTCAAGACCTTTAAGGTTATTTATATCCTCATGATTTAAATAATTTTTATGTATATTTTCGTCAAAACTTTTTCCTCCATAAAGATGAATATGTTCAGAAGATCTTTTATTATATCCTTTTGCTTTTAATTCCTCAGGGCTTATTGAGAAAGTTGTGGCACAACCATAAAATCTATTTTTAAAAATCACTGTCTCTCCCATATCAGATAACGGTAATAAAGTTTGTTTAAATATTACCTTACTGAAATCAAATCCAGAGTCTACATGCAAAGAAACTGGCATAAAGCTCTCTTGAAAAAGTCCTAAACTATCTTCTCCATCTTTAGTCTTTGGGTTATCCATTTGGAAATTACTAAGATTTAAACTTAATTTTTTTAAATAAATTTTTTCTAAATTTACATTAAAATCTACAGACCATTTTTTCTTAATAATTTTTTGTCTTTTGTTATTAATTTCAACAGGCAATTTATCGTAAAGTTTTTGAAATAATTTTACTTCGTCCAAGCTTATAAAATTTTTAATCACATAGGGTTTTTGTTCTAAGCTTTTTATTTTTTCTAAAAATTTATGCATTATTCACCCATATTTATTAGTGTCCCTCTTTTTTTTGCCCCAAAATATGAAATATAAAAAACTATAACCCCAAAACAAAAATAGATCATAGAGATTATAATTGACTTTAAAATATTCGTAAAATTCACTGTCTCTGTCATCAGAATGTTTCTCATTTCCTCAAAAATATGAACTAACGGAAGCATTTTTGCGATTATTTGCAAAAAATCAGGAAGTATTTCAATTGGATAATAAATACATCCTAATGGAGCTAAAAAGAATAAACTAGCCCAAGCAATGTTTTCAAAAGAGGGTCCATATCTCAATAATCCAGATGTTACTAGCAAACCTAAAGTAATTCCAAATAAATATAATGAAATCAATAAGAAAATTAAAGGCAGACCAAGTTTAAGAACAGAAACACCAAATAATGGAATCGCAATTAAAACAGCAGGCACTAAACCAATTAAAGTTCTAATAATCGCAGTAATCGTTAACGCTGCAATAATTTCTCTTATTTTGATAGGGGCAATAAATAGATTTGTAAAATTTCTACTCCAGATTTCTTCCAAAAACATCATATTAAAGCTAATACTTGCTCTAAATAAAAAATCATAAAGTATAGCTGCTGTTAAAATTATACCTACTGTATTACTATAATAATCAGAACTTAAAGTAAAAAATTTTGATATAAATCCCCATAAAAAAATTTGTACTGTGGGCCAATAAATTAAATCTAATATCCTCGGAAATGAATTCATTATAAGATACAGATGTCTTAAACCCAAAGCGTAAATTTTATTAAAATTCATCTTTGCTCCTTGCTAATTTTAAAAATGTTTCTTCAAGGTTATCTCGTCCATGTTTTTTTATTAGTTGTTCACATGTTCCCTTGTCAATTATTTTTCCTTTACGCATCATTATTACGCTATCACATAGTCTTTCCACTTCACTCATGTTATGAGATGCTAATAAAATTGTAACTTTATTTTTTATTTTGTATTCTTGTATATAGCTTCTTATAAAATCACCAATATCGGGATCAAGACTAGCAGTTGGTTCATCCAGAAGTAAAATTTCTGGTTTATTAATTAAGGATTTAGCCAAAGATACCCTATTTTTTTGACCAGATGATAGCTCACCAGTTTTCCTTTCAAAAAAATTTTTTATATCCAAATCTTTTGATATTTCATTAATTCTCTCATCAAGATCAGAAATTCCATATAATCTTCCATAAATTTCTAGATTTTGCCTTACAGTTAATTTTTTTGGCAACTCAACATAGGGTGATGCAAAATTAAACCTTTTTAAAATCTCATCTCTTTTAAAAATATTGATATTTTTATTTTCAATTATTATTTCACCTCTAGTGGGTGAAACAAGTCCCAACAACATACCTATTGTTGTTGTTTTTCCACACCCGTTTGGTCCCAACAGTCCAATTGTTTTATTTTTTTCAATTTGAAAGTTGATTTTATTTACTGCTAAATAATCATTATAAATTTTTGAAAGGTTTTTAACTTCTATAAACATTATTTTGACGCTCGAGATAATCGGTCATTAATTGCAATACCAGGACCTAAATTAGGAATTTTTGATACATAAATTTTTTTATATCCATTTTTTTTAATTTTTCTCATAACTTCGTATAAATTAGCTGCTGCTTCTTTCAAGTCACCTTTTTTGCTCAGGTTAAAATAATTTTTACTATTTTTAAATCTTTTACCAAAAACAATATATGCATGATTTATATTCTTAGGTTTTTGTCCAATTATTACTGGTATTCCAGGTGAGTAATGTTTTTTTATCATTCCTGGAGATCTCAAATTTGTTTTTTTTTTTGAAAAATTGGATTTTAATACATTTTTTATCTCATTCGGACTTATTATGCCTGGTCTCAAAATTTTAGGCTGATTTGTCAAATCAACAACTGTAGACTCAATTCCGAACTTTGATCTTCCTCCATCAATTATTATCTTTAACTTTTTTTTAAATTCTTCAAATACATTAAACGCATCTATTGGACTTAAACCCGATGAAATATTTGCACTTGGCATAGCTAGTGGAAAACTTAAGAATCTTAATAAGGTTTTTATAACCTTATGTTTTGGAAATCTTATTGCAACAGTATTTAAACGTGCTGTAGCTAAAGACGAAATATTTGAATTTTTATTTTTTTTTAAAACAAAAGTAATTGGCCCAGGACAAAACCTTTTATATAATTTAAAAAAATTTTTGTTAAAATAAACATCTTTTTTTGCTTTTTCGTAATTGTAATAATGTATTATTAATGGATTTCTCCTAGGTCTTTTTTTTAAACTATAAATCTTTTTTATTGCTTTATCTGAATAAGCATTTCCAGCTAAACCGTACACAGTTTCTGTTGGCAAACCAACTAAATTGCTTAGTTTGAGAAAATTGACAGTTTTTTTGATTATCTTTTTATTAAATGAATATATATTTGAATAGTTTTTTTTCATAATGTAATTATTATTTAAATAATGAAAACTGAAAATATTCCAGCTGATATCAAAAGTAAATCGTTAAAAGAGGCTAGAAATGAGATTAATGAAATACTTATTAAGCTTGAAAGTAAAAATTTAGATTTAAGTAATGCTGAAAATACATATAAAAGATTAATTCAATTAAACAAACACATAGAAAATCTCTTTAAAATGAAATCTAAAGAAATATCTAAATCCTAAAATTTATCATATGATTGAATTGAAATTAAACAGATACGCAAAGAAAGTAGATAATTTTTTATTAAATTTTTTAAAAAGACAAAGCAAATCTTTATTAGTCAGCCCAATGAAGTATGGAGCAATTTCTGGAGGAAAGAAAATCAGGTCTACAATAATTTTTGACACTGGGAAAATATTTGGCTTAAGAGAAAAAAAACTTTTGAATATTTGCGCTGCTGTTGAATGTATTCACTCTTATTCACTTATTCATGATGATCTACCATGCATGGATGATGACGATATAAGAAGAGGCAAACCTTCAGCACATATTAAATTTGGAGAAGCTACTGCAGTGCTTGCAGGTAATTCCTTGTTAACCCTAGCTTTTGAGATTATTTCTGACAAAAAAAATTTGCTCACTCTTAAACATAAAAATGAAATTATTACTTTGCTATCTAATTGTGCAGGTCACACAGGTATTGCCGGTGGTCAGGAATTAGATTTGAAATTTGAGAATAAAAAAAAATCTTTCAATCAAATAATTGACATGCAAAGAAAAAAACAGGAAAACTGTTCAATTTTTGTCTTCAATCAGCAGCAATAGTTGCGAATAAAAACAAAAAAGAGAAATTAGCCTATGGAGAAATAGGAGAAGATATTGGTTTATTATTTCAATTATCTGATGATTTTTTAGATGTAAAAGGTTTAAAAAAATTGGTTGGTAAACCAATCAAAAAAGATAGAAAAAAGGGTAAGTCTACTTTGATCAGTTTAATGGGTTACGAAAAAACATTAAGGTACGCAAACAATTTGAAAAAAAAGATATTGCTTAAATTAAAAAAACATGGAAAAGTTGCTAAAGATTTGACTGAAACAATTGAGTTTATAGAAAGACGAAACTTTTAATGACAAATTTAATTAAACAAATAA
>CACBIC010000014.1 GCA_902539235.1 uncultured Pelagibacteraceae bacterium
AAAAATTGACTGAAAAATTTCCAGATTTTAAGGCTAATATTGTAGGCGCTTTAAGAAAAGAAAAATTTATATATCTTAAAAAAAATGATCAGATGTTGGAAGATGATAATGTTTATTTAGTTGTTAGTAGCGACCAACTAAATCAAATTTTAAAAGCATTTGGTCATGATGAAAAAGTCTCCAAAAATGTCTTGATTATTGGAGGAGGTAACATCGGATTAAATTTAGCTAAAATGTTAGAAGAACATTTTGAAGATTTAAGAATTAAAATTATTGAAAAAGATAAAAAAAGAGCAGAGGAAATTGCAAATGAACTTTCTTCCTCAATTGTTATTAATGGAGACGCTTTAGATGAAGATATTTTAAAGGAAGCTAATTTAGAGGGATCGGAAACTGTATTAGCTCTTACCAACGATGATGAAAATAATATGATGGCCTGCGTTCTAGCTGAAAAAACCGGACTTAAAAAAAGAACTATCGCTATAGTAAATAAATCAAATTATAATTTACTTCAAGACTCACTTAATATCGACGATCTAGTGGATCCACGAATGACAACTGTATCCAGAATTATGGAACACGTACATAGAGGAACTATAGGTACAGTGTATTCAGTTTTGGATGGCGCTTATGAGTTTATCGAAGCAAAAATTCTTGATAAGTCAGATTTGTTAAATAAAAAAATAAGAGACTCAAATCTTCCTGAAGATATAAGAATAGGTGCTATTGTAAGAAAAAATAAAGTCATTATACCTAGGTCTAATTTTATATTTGAAAAAGATGATTTAGTTGTTTTTCTAGCTAAAAGAGAGCAGCTAAAAGCAGTTGAAGATATTTTCAGCGTAGGATCAATTTAATATTTGATGAATCTAAGAAGTATTAGTTTTTTCTTGAGCCTATTTTGTTTTCCAATAAGTTTATTGTCATTTATAAATATTTTATACTCATCATATTTTGATTATTTTTTAAGCATAGAGGCGTATTTTACAACTTTAATCTTATCTCTAATTTTAGGTCTTTCATTTTATTTTTTTGGAAAAAAAGCTACAAAAAATATAAATTTTATAGAACAATTAATTTTAATAATACTTGTATATATTATTATTGGTTTATTAATATCTATTCCTTTTTATCTAAGTAATTTGCAAGTTACGTTTATTAGTGCTTTATTTGAAGCAATATCTGGATTAACTGGAACTGGTTTTTCAATTTTTAAAAATATAAAATATTTAGATCCAACATTAATACTCTGGAGATCATCTACACAATGGATAGGCGGTTTATACTTTTTACTTTTTCTTATCTTATTATTTTCTAATAAAACTTTTAATTTTAAAATGACTAACTTGACTTATTCTGGAGAAAGTAATTTAAAATCAGAGGAAAATATAAAAAATAACATTATAAAAATATTTATTTTTTATAGTGTTTTAAGTTTTATATTATTTTCTTTACTTAATTTTTCTGGTGTACGACTTTTTAACTCATTGAACTTAACTATGACTTTAGTTTCAGGAGGTGGTTTTTTGCCATCAGATAACTTAAGTGAAATTATTTCTTCGAATTTCCAAAAAATTATTTTAATTTTTTCATTTATTTTATCTATCTTAAACTTTTATTTTATATTTAATATTTTTAATAAAAAAAATTTTGTTATTTATCATAAAGAAGATTTTTATCTTATTGGATTATCATTTGTTTTAATTTTACTCATTTATTTTAAAAACTTCGATGGTTTAAATACAATCCTTAGTGTTTTAAGTAGTATTGCTAATTCTGGTATAACTTTAATTGAAAATGATAATAATTTAAGTTTATATTTTTTATTTATTACAATAATTGGTGGTTCACTTATTTCTAATACATCTGGTATTAAATTGACTAGATTGTATATCCTATTAAAGATAACATCTGCAGAAATAATTAAATTAATAAGTCCTAATAGTATAATTAATAAAACAATTTTCAGCTCAGATAAAAAAATTACTGATGATAATATTGGAATTTCTTTTTTAATTTTTATTTCTTTCTTTATTAGTTTATTTATTTTGTCTAGTTTTTTAGTATTAGATAACATAGGGTTCGAAAAATCATTTAAACTTTCTATATTAGCCCTAACGAATACTGTTAATTCTGAAATGTATAATTTACAAAATATAAACTTCGCAAATCTATTGATATCATCTAAAATAAGTTTAATTATATTTATGATTATAGGAAAAATTGAGCTAATATCGTTTTTTTTAATTTTCAAAAAAATATTTTTAAAGGATTAAATGTCAAAAATTGTAATAATTGGTGCAGGTGCAATGGGCTCAGCTTTTTCGTTACCATGCTTAGATAATAATCACGATGTTAATATTGTCGGTACTCATTTAGAAAATGATTTTATTGATGATTTTCAAGCTAATGAAAATTTACATGCAGGATTAAAAACTAAAATACCCCAAGAAATTAAGGTTTTTAAATTTGATAAATTTGATCAGGTGCTTAAATCAAACGTTGATTTAATAGTGCTTGGAATAAGCTCTAAAGGTATAGAATGGGTAGCAGATCAATTAGTTAGGGTTTATAGTGAAAAACAAATCCCTAATTTATTAATGCTTACAAAAGGTTTAAGCATTCATAAAAATAACTATGAGCTACTAGTAGATAAACTTCAGAGATTGTTGTTGGAAAAAGGAATTACAAAAACAAATATTTCAGCAGTAGGAGGTCCTTGTCTTGCAGCGGGATTGGCAAATAGAGTTCACAGTAGCGTAGTTATTGCAAATAAAGATATAAAAACTGCAAAAAAAATAGCTGATATGTTGAATACTAATTACTACCATACTTCTTTTTCAGATGATTTAAACGGAGTAGAAGTATCTGCAGCTATAAAAAATATTTTTTCTATGGCAGTTGGAGCTGCAAGGGGTTTATGTAGTAAAAATATTTCAGATGAGGTAAGAGAAAAGAATTATTTAAATACTGCCTCAGCTTTAATTAAGCAATCAATTCATGAAATGGAAATATTTGTTGAACATTTGAAAGGTAAAAAAGAGACAGTTAAAGGTTTAGCGGGATTGGGTGATTTATATGTAAGTTCTGGTGGAGGTAGAAACGCTAAGATGGGGTCTTATATCGGTGAAGGTTTAACCTTTTCAGAAGCAAAAAAAACAAAAATGGAAAAAGTTACTGTTGAGGGTGCAGACTTAGCAATAGAGATTGCTAAAAAGGTAAATGAGGATTTTGATGAAAAAAAAATACCTTTAATGCTTAGTATGATTAATGCTATTGTTGAGGATAAAAAACTTGAATTCAATTGGGAAGCTTTTAGGTAATGAAAAAATTTATAATTTCAATTGATGCTGGAACAACATCAAATAGATCAATTCTTTTTGATCTAAAAGGTAAACCAATTTTTTCATCACAAAAAGAATTTACTCAATATTTCCCTAAAAGTGGATGGGTCGAACATGATCCCAATGAAATATGGAGAACAACTATTAAAACCTTAAAAGATGTCATTCAAAAAGCAAAAAAATTAAAAGGAGAAATTTTAAGTATAGGTATAACAAATCAAAGGGAAACCACAGTTTTATGGGATAAAAAAAATGGCCAACCTGTTTATAAAGCGATTGTATGGCAAGATAGAAGACAAGAAGAATTTTGTAAAAAACTGAGAAAGCAAAATAAAGATACGATGATTTTTAATAAGACTGGGCTGCTTATCGACTCTTATTTTTCCGGAACTAAAATCAAATGGATTCTAGATAATGTGCCAAAAGCAAGACAATTAATGAATAAAAAACAGTTATTGTTTGGAACAATTGATAGTTTTTTAATATGGAGACTTACAAAAGGTAAAGTTCACGCAACAGATGCTACTAATGCTAGTAGAACAATGATTTATAATATCTCATCTAATAAATGGGATGACACAATATTAAACTTACTTAAAATTAAAAAACATATCTTACCTGAAGTAAAAGATTGTGCAGACGATTATGGACAAACTCATTCTTTAATTACCGGAAAATCAATACCTATAAATGGTGTAGTGGGAGATCAACAATCAGCAACTATTGGTCAATGTTGTTTCGAACCAGGGTCTTTAAAAAGTACATATGGTACGGGAGCTTTCGTTTTATTAAATACAGGTTCAAAAAAAATTTATTCTAAAAATCGTTTATTGACGACAATTGCCTATAGGATTAAGGGTAAAACAACATACGCTATGGAGGGCTCAATCTTTATTGCTGGAGCAGGGGTCCAATGGTTAAGAGACAGAATGAAATTTTTTAAAAAAGCACCTGAAACAGAAAAAATAGTAAAGTCACTCGATAATAATAATGACATTTATTTAGTTCCCGCATTCACTGGATTAGGAGCCCCTTACTGGGATGCCAACGCCAGAGGTGTCTTAAGTGGCATTACAAGGGACACAAGCCCTAAAGAAATAGTTAGAGCTACTATAGAAGCAGTAGCCTATCAAACTTTTGATCTCTTTGAAGCCATGAAACATGATGGTCTTAGACCCAAAATAGTTAAAGTAGATGGCGGCATGGTTATGAATAATTGGTTCTCTCAATTTTTATCAGACATCGTAAATGTAAAAGTTTTAAGACCTAAAGTTCAAGAGACTACAGCTTTAGGCGCAGCTTTTATGGCCGGTTTACAAATCGGTGTATATAAATCATTAAAAGATATTTCAAAAAATTGGCATTTAGATAAAAAGTTTTCTCCAAAAATGAAAAATAAATCTAGATCAACGCTCATCAAAGGTTGGGAAAAAGCGGTCAAGCGTGCTTTAATAAATTAATACACTTCAAAGTTGTAATTATTTAATTTTTACTCACTGTACATTGCAGTTGTTTTTTGGTTCAATATTACAATTAAAAACAACAACAATGAGGGAAATAATCTATGTTTAAAACATTTAAGAATATTTTAGCTGTTGCTGTTTCAATTTCTCTTTTAACTATTTCGAACGCTGTAGCTGATGGTCACATGGCTGCAATAAAGAAATGGTCAAATGGTGAGTTTAGTCTTTCAACTATTTCTGCAAAAGAAAGAGAGAAAGAACTTAATTGGTTCCACGATGCTGCAAAGCCATTCAAAGGAATGGAAATAAATGTATTGTCAGAAACAATTCCAACTCACGAATATGAGTCAAAAGTTTTAACAAAAGCTTTTGGAGAAATAACTGGAATTAAAGTAAACCACCAGTTATTGGGAGAAGGAGAAGTAGTACAAGCAGTACAAACTCAAATGCAAACTGGAAGAAACTTGTATGATGCATACATCAATGACTCTGATTTGATTGGTACGCATTCAAGACTTCAGTTAGCAGTAAACTTAACTAAGTGGATGAAAGGTGAAGGTAAAGACGTTACTTTACCAACATTGGATATCGATGATTTCATCGGTAAATCATTTACTACAGGTCCAGATGGTGATTTATATCAATTACCTGACCAACAATTTGCTAACCTTTATTGGTTTAGAAAAGATTGGTTTGACAGACCTGAAATCAAAAAAGGTTTCAAAGCTAAATACGGATATGAACTAGGTGTACCAGTAAACTGGTCTGCTTACGAAGATATCGCTGAGTACTTTACAAAAGATGTAAAGAATATCGACGGTGTTAGAGTATACGGTCACATGGACTACGGTAAGAGAGCTCCAGACTTAGGATGGAGAATGACTGACGCGTGGTTATCAATGGCTGGTGCAGGTTCAGTTGGTAAACCAAATGGTGTGCCAGTAGACGAGTGGGGAATAAGAATGGAAAAAGGTTCTTGTAATCCAGTTGGTGCTGACGTAGCAAGAGGCGGGGCTGCTAATGGTCCTGCTGCCGTATATGCAATCAGAAAATGGGATGAGTGGTTAAGAGCCTATGCACCTCCAGGTGCTGCGGCAATGGACTTCTATCAGTCTCTGCCAGCTTTATCATCAGGAAACGTTGCTCAGCAAATTTTCTGGTATACAGCGTTCACGGCATCAATGGTTGCTCCAAAAAGTTCTGGAAACAAAACAGTTGACGATAATGGAAATCCTTTATGGAGAATGGGACCATCACCGAAAGGTCCTTACTGGGATGAAGGTATGAAGCTTGGTTATCAAGATGCTGGATCATGGACTTTATTTAAGTCTACTCCAGTTGACAGAAGAAAAGCTGCATGGTTATACGCTCAGTTTGTAGTATCAAAAACTGTTGATCTTAAGAAAAGTGATGTTGGTTTAACTATCATTAGAGATAGTACAATTAATCACAAACACTTTACTAAGAGAGCTCCAAAACTTGGCGGACTTGTAGAATTCTACAGATCTAAAAACAGAGTATTGTGGTCACCGACAGGTATCAATGTTCCGGACTATCCGAAACTTGCACAAATCTGGTGGCAACAAATTGGAGATGTAAACTCAGGTGCGTTTACTCCACAACAAGCTATGGATCGTCTTGCAGAAGAGATGAACTTAGTTATGTCTCGTATGGAAGCTGCTGATAAAGCAAACAATACATACGGTGGATGTGGTCCAAGATTAGCTAAACCGAAAGGTGCTGATTATTGGTTAAAACAACCAGGATCACCAAAAGCTAAACGAAATGAGAAACCTAAAGGTAAAACAGTTCCATTCGCAAAAGCTTGGAATTAATTTAGGTTAAATCTAAATTTAAAGGGGGCTTTAACAGCCCCCTTTTTTTAAAACGAAATTCAAAAATTATGAGCCTAGAACTTAAAAACGTAGAAAAAAAAATAGGATTAGAAACTCATATTTATCCAACAAATTTAAAATTACAAAAAAATACGATTAACATTCTTTTAGGTTCTACTTTAGCTGGAAAGACTACTTTAATGCAGATTATGGCTGGACTAGATAAACCAACATCAGGTGAAATTTGGTTTAACAACGAAAATGTAACAGGTATGAAAGTTCAAAAAAGAAATGTCTCAATGGTTTACCAGCAATTTATTAATTACCCCAACTTCACAGTTTACGACAACATTGCATCTCCATTAAAAATTACTGGAGTAAGTTCAGATGAAACAAAACAAAGAGTTGGGAAAGTTGCAGAATTACTAAAACTCTCTGGAATGTTAAATAAAAAACCAAATGAGCTTTCCGGAGGACAACAACAAAGAACTGCTTTAGCAAGAGCACTTGTAAAAGACTCAGACTTAATTCTTTTAGATGAACCACTTGCTAACTTAGATTTTAAATTAAGAGAAGAATTGCGAGAAGAATTACCAAAATTATTTGAAAATAGAGACTGTATTGTAGTTTACGCAACCACAGAGCCCTCAGAAGCTTTACTCTTAGGTGGTAATACTGCAACTTTACAAGAAGGTAAGATTATTCAATATGGAAAAACTTTAGATACTTATAATAAACCTAACTCTCTAGTTTCTGCCCAGGTTTTTAGCGATCCACCAATGAATATAGCTAAAATAAAAAAATCAGGAGATCAGTGTTCATTTCTACAGAATGACATTCAATGGAAGACTAAATTAAATATTAAAGATGGCGAATATAAAGTAGGTATAAGACCCCACAATATTACCACGTATAAAGAGGGCAACAATACACTTGAGATAAAAGGTAAAGTTTTGATATCTGAAATTAGTGGTTCTGAGAGCTTAATCCACTTTACAAACGGTAATTTGAATTGGGTTTCTTTGTCTAACGGAGTTTTTCAAAAAAACGTTGGCGATGAGATGAATTTATACATGAATACAGATGAGTTTGTTTATTTTGATCAAAATGAAAGGTTAGTATCTAATGGCTAAAGTTACATTAAAAGGTTTAAGCCACAGTTATTTAAAAACTCAGTCTTCAGACGCTGATTGGGCAATCAGAGGAGTAGACATTGATTGGAATGATGGAGGTGCTTATGCTTTATTGGGCCCATCAGGTTGTGGAAAGACAACATTGTTGAATATTATTTCTGGACTAATTACACCAACTAAAGGCGATATATTATTTGATGATAAAGTTATTTCAGAGTTGAATCCTGTAGAGAGAAATATCGCACAGATTTTTCAATTCCCGGTTATTTATGACACGATGACAGTGTATGATAATTTAGCTTTTCCTTTAAGAAATAGGAAAATTCCAGAGGAAGAAATCAAAGTAAAAGTTCATGAGATAGCTGAAATGTTGGAATTATCTTCAACATTAAACAATAGAGCTTCTGGTTTAACTGCAGATGGTAAACAAAAAATTTCACTAGGGCGTGGATTGGTAAGATCAGATGTGAATGCTATTATGTTTGATGAACCATTAACAGTAATCGATCCACATTTGAAATGGATTTTAAGATCTAAACTTAAAGAACTTCATCAAAAGATAAATAGAACAATGATTTATGTAACACATGATCAAACAGAGGCTTTAACATTTGCTGACCAAGTAGTTGTGATGCATGAAGGTCAAATTGTTCAAACAGGAACACCAGTAGATTTGTTTGAAAAACCAAAGCATACATTTGTTGGATATTTTATTGGTTCGCCAGGTATGAATGTTTTACCTTGTCAAATTAAAGGGAATGATGTGATCGTTAATGGAAAAAAAATAGAAACCCACCAACAAATTAAAAAAAGCAATTTTAACAAGACAGAAGTTGGTGTGAGACCTGAATTT
This sequence comes from uncultured Pelagibacteraceae bacterium, assembly GCA_902539235.1. Taxonomy (GTDB): domain Bacteria; phylum Pseudomonadota; class Alphaproteobacteria; order Pelagibacterales; family Pelagibacteraceae; genus Pelagilacustribacter. Next base: position 8,629 of record CACBIC010000014.1, read on the forward strand.
ATATCTTTTAGTAATGAAGGAATTCCAGTCAAAGTTTTATCAGTAAGTAATACTGGAAGGCACAAAATTATAGATACTGAGAGTGAAACCGGAAAAATTAAAATTATTGCAAAATCTAATGAAGATATTCCGTCTGGATCTGCATTTTTAAAATTTAAAAAAGAATATACTTATACATATGGAGATAGCTGGATAATTGAATGAATAAAACAGTAAATCAAAAAGCATGGTTTTTTGTAATACCAGTATTTGTGCTGGTAGCTTTCAATGCCATTATCCCCTTAATGACAGTAGTAAACTATGCTTTCCAGGAAACTTTCGGGAATAATGTTTTTATGTGGGAAGGCACAAGATGGTTTAAACAAATCATGTTATCCGAAAGATTTCATGCATCACTTGGTAGACAATTTTTATTTACGTTTATAATTTTATTTATTCAAATTCCTTTAGGAATAGCTATTGCACTTACTATGCCTAAAGAGGGAATAGGAGTACCTGTTTGTTTAGTTTTGATGTCCATGCCACTTTTAATTCCATGGAACGTTGTAGGAGCTATGTGGAATATTTTTGCATTACCAGATATTGGTTTCTTAGGTCATTCACTTAATGCTTTAGGATTTGATTATAACTTTACTCAACAAATTGGTGATGCTTGGTTCACAACTATACTAATGGATGTATGGCATTGGACATCGTTAGTAGTTTTATTGTCTTATGCAGGATTAAGATCTATTCAACCTGCATACTATCAAGCAGCAGAAATTGATGGTGCTAGTCGTTGGGCAATTTTTACAAAAATTGAATTACCTAAAATGAAAAAAGTATTAACAATAGCAATACTTTTAAGATTTATGGACAGTTTCATGATTTATACAGAGCCATTTGTTCTAACTGGAGGCGGTCCAGGCAATGCTACTGCATTTTTATCTATAGACTTAGTTAAAATGGCATTAGGACAGTTTGATTTAGGACCAGCTGCAGCAATGTCTTTGATATACTTCTTTATAGTACTTTTAGTTTGTTGGGTATTCTACACATTAATGATGAGAAATGAGGAGAAATCATGAAGAAAGCAAAGTGGGTAGTTCCTACAATTTATATTATTTTCTTGATGCTTCCAATTTATTGGTTGCTAAATATGTCATTTAAAACGACAACTGAAATTATAAACACTTACACATTATGGCCTCAAGAATTTACATTAGATAATTATAAAAAAATTTTTACTGATAGTACTTGGTACACTGGGTATCTTAATTCTATTTATTACGTAGTGATGAACACTGTAATTTCTGTGGCAGCTGCACTGCCCGCAGCTTACGCTTTTTCTAGATATAAATTTTTAGGGGATAAACATTTATTTTTCTGGTTGTTGACTAACAGAATGGCCCCACCAGCAGTATTTGCCTTGCCATTTTTTCAATTTTATTCATCAGTAAACTTGTTTGATACACATGTGGCTGTAGCTTTATCACATTGTTTGTTTAATATTCCCTTAGCAGTTTGGATTTTAGAGGGATTTATGTCTTCTGTGCCAAAAGAACTGGACGAAACAGCATATGTTGATGGTTATTCGTTTTGGAGATTTTTCTTCAAGATATTTATTCCAACAATCACTGCAGGTATAGGTATTACAATGTTTTTCTGTTTTATGTTTTCTTGGGTCGAATTACTATTAGCAAAAACATTAACTGCGGTGGCAGCAAAACCGATCGCTGCAACAATGACAAGAACCGCCAGTACATCAGGATATGAATTAGGACTACTTGCTGCTGCAGGAAGTTTGACAATTATTCCTGGTGCTATCGTAATTTATTTCGTAAGAAACTATATAGCTAAAGGATTTGCATTAGGAAGAGTATGATGATGTTTAACGTATTAAATGCTGCAACATGGGGTGACATGGCTAAAGAAAAAGAAAAAAGCTTTTTCGACTTCGAATTTATCACTTGGATGGCCTGGACATGGCAAACAGCCTCTTTCTTTATATTTATTGCTTTATGTTTAACTGCAATGGTTATTTGGGAAAAAAAATCACCAGGAGGAAGTCCAAGAAAGGGAATTTTAGGATTAGACACAACTAGAGGAGACAGATTATTTATTTCATTACTAGGCAGTGCGTTTATTCATTTATTTTGGTTGGCTCTAGTTGGAAGCGTGTTGTGGATTGCAACAATAATTTGCATTGGTTATGCAGTTGTTGTATTTAGATACGTCTAAATATTATTCATTAAAGGAGATTAAATGGTTAAAGTTGGTATTAATGGTTTTGGTAGAATAGGTAGATTAATTTTAAGAGCTATTTTAGAAAATTATAAAAATAAAATTCAAGTAGTTGCAATTAATGATTTAGGATCAATAGAAAGTAATGCGCACTTAATTAAATACGATAGCACTCATGGTATCATTAATGAAGATATTCAGACTTTAAAAGACGGGTTTAAAATCGGCAATCAAGAAATAAAAGTTTTTGCAGAAAAGGATCCAGCTAATATCCCTTGGGGAAAAGTAGGTGCTGATGTAGTTTTAGAATGCACTGGTATATTTTTAGACAAGTCATCAGCAGAAAAACACATAAAAGGTGGAGCAAAAAAAGTAATAATTTCTGCTCCTGGAAAAGAAGTAGATTTTACAATTGTTCAAGGTGTTAATAGCAAGGAGTTAAAAAAAGAGCATAATATTATATCCAATGGCTCGTGCACGACAAATTGTTTAGCCCCTGTCGCAATGGTTTTAGATAAAACTTTTGGAATTAGCTATGGTTATATGACTACAATCCATAGTTATACAGGTGATCAAAAATTGCTAGATACATTACATAAAGATTTAAGAAGAGCTCGTTCTACAGAAGGAGCAATGATACCTACTTCAACAGGTGCCGCCAAAGCAATGAGTTTAGTTCTGCCGAATTTAAAAGGAAAATTAGATGGAACAGCTATAAGAGTTCCTACACCAAATGTTTCATTAATTGATCTAACATTAGTTACTGATAAAGAAGCAACACCTGAAAGTATAAATGAAGCTATGACAAAAGCTGCAAGAGGCGAATTAAAAGGAATTTTAGATGTTAACCAAAAACCTCTTGTATCAAAAGATTTTAACCATAATCCTCATAGTTCAATTTTTGATGCAACCCAAACTCAAGTAATAAAAGGAAAATTTAGTCGAGTGCTTTCATGGTACGATAATGAATGGGGTTTCTCTAACAGAATGTGTGATACTTCAATACAAATAGCTGGTTTAATTTAGTTATTTGATTTTTCAGCTTCCTCAATTAATTTTAAGGTATTTTTTGGAATTTCAGAATTATCAGTTTTAGCATTTGAAACGCTAGAAAACTTTTTAGTTTTATTCCTTTTTAAATTTTGAAGATCATCTACTGCTGAGAGAATCTCATCAATACTATAATTCTCTTCCATTAGGAACCAACTTTATAAAGTCTCACCATGTTAGTCATACCTGCCTTTCCAAAAGGTAAACCAGCAGTTATGACTACAAAGTCATTCTTTTTAATAAATCTTAGTTTTTTTATAATTTCTTTAGAAATAGACATCATATCTTTCCATCCATTTGCATCTCTACTATTTATAGATTGAACACCCCAAAGTAATGACACTTGTCTACTTACGTTTATATTTGGAGAAATAGTTACTATTTTTGCTGCAGGACGCATGGCAGAAACAAGTTTCGCAGATTTTCCAGAATTGGAAAAGACAATTATGGCTTTAACATCAGGATTATAAGCCATATCTTTAACAGAAAGAAGAATAGATTTTACTGGGTCTTTGTTTGTAATAATAGAATTTTTAAAATCTTCTATATGCTCTCTTTTATATTTTTCAGTTGATAGGATAGTTTGGGTCATTGTCGAAACAGCTTGAGTAGGAAATTTACCAATCGCTGCCTCTGCGGATAACATCACAGTATCAGCTCCTTGAAATATTGCGGTCGCAATATCATTAATCTCAGCTCTAGTAGCAGTATTGTTTTCAATCATACTTTCTAACATTTGTGTAGCCACAATTACAGATTTCGAAAATTGAGAACATTTTTTTATAAGACTTAATTGAACTTTTGGTACCTCACTATGACCAATATCAATTGCTAAATCTCCTCGTGCAATCATTATCGAATCAGTAGATTGAATAATCTTTTTTATGTTTTTTAAGGCATGCTTATTTTCTATTTTAGAAATAATTCCCATATCTTTTTTAATTAATTTTCTTGTCTCAAGAATTAACTTTTCATTTTGTAAATAAGAAAGGGCAATCCAATTACATCCAAGTTTAACCGCGGTCTTTATATCCTTCTTATCTTTTACAGTAAGTTTGTTGAAAGTTATGTCTAAATTTGGAACATGAAAACTTTTATTACTGTTAATTATACAATTTTGACTACGACATTTTGTTAAAACTGAATTCCTTTTTTTTCCAATAACAGAGAAAAGATACTTTCCATCATCGATTAAAATTTTATTTCCTTTTTTTAATTTTTTAATAATTTTTGGATAAGGAAAAGCTACTCTTTGTGAGTCACCAGGTGTCTTTTTATTATCGAATACAAATGTTTGATTAAAACTAATTTTTTGATTTTCATTTTTAACCTTACCTATTCTCAACTTTACACCTTGAAGGTCGGCTATCAGAGATAATTTTTTTCCATTTTTTTTCTCTACTTTTCTTATCCGTGAAATTATTTTGTTAATCCCATTTGTGTTATGACTAAAATTTATTCTAAACGCATCAACACCTAGATCTACAAGCTTTTTTAACTTATTTTCGCTATAAATTGCTGGGCCTAAGGTAGCTATAATTTTTGCTTTTTTTTCCATTAAGAGATTTTTATGTTATAACACCACTTCTCTTAAAAAAGAATATTAAAGAAAAATTAATTTAAATGAGTAATAAAAAAATAGGAATTTTAACTAGTGGAGGGGATTGCGGAGGGCTTAATGCAGCGATTAGATCAATCTTTTATAGAGCAAAAAATAAATACAAAATGGATGTATACGGAATAAGAGACGGCACTGCTGGCCTAATCAAACGTCCAGTAGATGTCATGCAATTAACTCATAAAACTTTTGGCGGATATTTATTGAGACAAGGTGGAACTTTTTTAGGATCTACTAATAAAGGTAATCCTTTTAAAATTCCTACAAGTAACGGTAAACACGTCGATAAATCAAAAGAAATTATTGAAGGATACCACTCAATGAAACTGGATGGTTTAATAATTATCGGTGGAGATGGCAGTATGCAAATTTTAAAAAAATTAGCCAAAGACGGTGATATGAAAATAGTTGCTATTCCCAAGACAATAGATAACGACGTAGGGGCAACAGAAAGCTCGATAGGTTTTCATACAGCTGTGGACGTTGCAACTCAAGCATTGGATAATTTACAATCCACAGCAGCTAGCCATAGAAGATCTATGATACTTGAGGTTATGGGCCGTGATGCAGGACACATCGCACTTAATGCAGGTATAGCAGGAGGTGCAGACATTATTTTAATTCCTGAATTAAAGTATTCAATAGATGGAATAATCAATAAACTTAATTCTATGAAAAAAAATGATATTCAACATTCATTAATCATAGTTGCTGAAGCGGTTAAAAAAGCGGATGGTTCACGAGTAGTTCATAAATATATGGACGGTGAACAAAGACTTGGTGGTATCGGAGATTACATTGCCCAGGAGTTGATGAAAAAAACAGATGTTGAATGCAGAGTAACATCACTTGGTCACGTTCAAAGAGGAGCTCCTCCAACGGCGAGTGATAGAATATTAGCTAGTGCCTTCGGAGTTTACGCTGTAGATTTATTAAATCAAAAAAAATTTGATCGAATGGTTGCATGGAGAGATAGAAGAGTGGTAGATGTACCTATTGATGAAGGAATAAAAACTTACAAAAATGTTGAGAGAAAAGACTCTTTAGTTGAAACAGCTCTCTCATTAGGCGTTTATTTAGGAGACGATATTTAATGAAAGATAAAAATTCAAATCTAGTCGCTAATAGACTTGTAAATGCATTCCTTAAAAATAAAATTATAAATCCCATTTCAAGTAAATATACAAAAAAACTTTCGAATGCTGATAAATTTAGGAAATTATGTGAGAGTAAAATTCAAAAACCAATTGTAGGATTTAAAGCAGGGGGAACGGGGATACCTGTTATAAAAAAATTAAAAGAGAAAGAACCTTTCTACGCCTCTGTGTATAAACATAACGTATTGAAAAATAATAAATCTGTAAAAATAAATAAATATACTTTAGGTATTGAACTCGAAGTTTGTTATATCCTTAAAAAAAATTTTTTCGATTTTAAAAAAAGAATTTCAATAAACAATATGAAAAGATTTATAAATTATATTGCACCGTGTATTGAAGTGGTTGGCTATAGACAAAAGAAAAAAGGTATAAAGAGTTTTGGAGATCTATGTTCTGATTTTGGTGCAAATATAAAATTTATCATAGGTCCAAGAAAAAAATTTAGAAATAATAACGTTAGAAACTTAAAAACTAATATTTCTAATTCAAAGATTAAACAATCAGTAAATGGAAATACTAATACTGTTTATATAAATCCTATGAATTCTTTGTTATTTGTTTTAAAAAAGCTACAGAAAGATAAGATCAAACATGACAAAGATTTTTATGTTTTTACTGGTTCAACAGTGGGAGTTGTTCCAATCCTTAGCAAAGGTATCTATAAAGGCAAAATTGAGAAATTGGGATCTGTTAAAACTAAAATTAATTAGATAGCAAGTAACCACCAACTACTAAAATAACAATTCCTGAGAAAAGCTTTATATTTTTTAGCATAGACTGTTTCTTCTCACTTTGAAATTTTCTTTTTGAGAGAAAATAGATATTTGTTTCAGCTTTATTCCTGAACTTAGGTCTTAAGGGTGATGGGATTGATTTATTTTCAATATTTTTGAATTTTTTTGGGTTAATTTGCAACATTACTCTATTAACTCTATTTTTCTAAAGTTATCAACAGATTATACCATCTGAAAGTGCGTCAATTATGCAAATGATAATCATTCTCAATATATTGTAAATGATAATCATTATCAAAAACGAGGGAAATGGATATAATGAAAAAAACAATAATAATCAGCTATCTATTTTTAGTTGCATTTGCAGGAAGTTTATTTGCAAATGAGGTAAATATATTTAGCGCAAGGCATTATGATTCTGATGTTCAACTATATGAAAAGTTTACTGCTAAAACAGGAATAAAAGTAAACGTTGTATCAGGAAAGTCAGGTGCTTTGGAAAAAAGGATAATCGAAGAGGGAGCTGATAGCCAAGCAGATCTATACATCACTGCTGATGCTGGAAGACTTGGTGCTTTTGAAGCTAACCTTCAAGGGGGACTTACTAGTGCAGCTATTAAATCTGCTGTACCAAGTAATTTCAGAACATCAAAATGGACTGGTATAGCTAAGAGAGCTAGAATTGTATATTTTGCTCCAGAAAGAGTGAGTGGTGCAGAATTAGCTGGTTTAACTTATGAAAGTTTAGCTGATCCTAAATGGAAAGGCAGATTAGTAATTAGAGCTTCAAACAATATTTACAATCAATCGCTTGTAGCTTCATTAATTAAAAATAATGGAAAAGGTAAAATAGCTGATTGGTCAAAAGGTATGGTTTCAAATATGGCCAGATCTCCAAAAGGAAATGATAGAGCTCAGATACTTGCCGTTGCAGCAGGAGAAGCTGATATAGCAGTAGCTAATACTTATTACTTAGCACTTATGCTTTCTGGAAAAAAAGGGCCAGAACAGCAAGCTGCTGCTAAAAAAGTAAAACCTTTCTTTCCTAATCAAGATGGAAGAGGAACTCATATGAATATTAGTGGCGCAGGACTTGTAAAAGGAGCTCCGAATAAAGCTAATGCAATAAAATTAGTTGAGTTCTTATTAAGTGAGGAAGCTCAAAATCATATTGTAAATAATACTTTTGAGTATCCAATGATAAAAGGTGTGTCTCCACATCCACTTGTTGTAAATATGGGATTAGATTTTAAACAAGATCTAAAAACAAAAGTTGTTAATTACGGAAAAAGACAAGCAGATGCTTTAGAAGTAATGACAGCAGCAGGTTGGAAGTAGTTGTTAATTATATGAGGCGAACAATAAAAAAAGAAATTAACTTGAATAAGTTAAAAACAGGTTGTTCGCCTTGTATGTCAGAAGCCAGAAAAATTGAGCAGAAAATCTCTAATAGAAAGGTTTCTGAAATTAAAATTGAGGAGGTAAAAGTAATAGTTTCCTCAATGTTTAAAAAAGATTAAAAGTTTGACGTCAATTTCTCTGGCTTTAAATGCTAGCTATATTCTACGCTCAAGCCGCTTTAGCCAGAGAACTTTATATGGGAACAAAATTAATTAATGACAAAATATAATATATGGTTTTTTGGATCATTAATTGTAGCTGCAGTGGTTGCTATGCCTATTGTTACAGTTTTTTTTAGCTTTTTTAACGAAACAAGTAATTATTTCTATATTTTAAAAGAAACTTTTTTGCTTGACTATATTTTTAACTCAATATCAATCTTATTATTTGTAATTTTTTTTACTTTTATTCTTGGTATTTTTTCTGCATACTTTGTATCTTTTTATGATTTTCCTTTATCCAATTTTTTTAGTTGGGCCCTGATTTTATCATTCGCAGTTCCAGGTTATATTTATGCATTTTCAATAATTGCTTTTTTTGAAAATTATGGCACGGCTTTTTCATTATTAACATTTCTATTTGGTGAAAATAATTATAATCCAGTTATTCCAAAAATAGATGGATTAATTGGAGCTATAATATCTATATCATTTTCTTTATTTCCATATGTTTATGTATTGACGAGAGCATCATTTTATTATCAATCGAATAATTATATTGAAGTAGGAAAAAATCTTGGTCTTTCATCAAATGAAACTTTTTTAAGAATAGTTTTGCCATCAGCAAGACCGGCAATCATTGCAGGTTTAGCTTTAGTATCAATGGAATGCTTGTCAGATTTTGGAACTGTATCATTTTTTAGTGTGAATACATTAACTACTGGAATTTATAACTCGTGGTTGTCTTTTGACGACTTAAATACAGCCAATCAGATATCTTTTATATTACTTATTTTTATTCTCTTACTTTTTTCAATAGAAATTTACTCAAGACAAGAGGCAAAATACCATCAACCAGGTCGAGGTTTTAAGTCAATTACTAAAATTAAATTAACTGGAAAAAAGTCTATAATTCCAGTTGCTATTTGCTCTTTGATCTTTTTATTGAGTTTCATTTTTCCAGTTTCTCAAATGATTTATTGGACAGTGAAATTTCCAAAATATATTCAAGACATTGATATATTTAAAATTAACTTAAATACTTTGATGCTAGTGGGATTAGCTAGTGCTTTAATTGTAATTGTTTCTCTATTTATAAATTATGGAAGCAGAATATCAAAAAGCAAAATTCTAAATTACCTTACAACTTTTTCCATTTCAGGGTATGCAATACCAGGAGTTATTTTAGCAGTTGCTTTTATTACTTTCTTTTCTAACTTAAGTGATTTTTTTACAAATAATTTCGATTTTAAAAGTTCAAAGAGTTTGTTCATAGGATCGATTTTTGGATTATTATTAGCATATTTTATTAGATTTTTTTCTTTATCTTTTAACGGAATTAAGTCAAGTTATGAAAAAATTAATAATTCAATTGATGAAAGCGCTTATCTTCTTGGTTACTCTAAGATAAACACATTTTTAAAAATTCATGTTCCTTATTTAAGCACTAATATAATTTTGATAGTCTTATTGATTTCTCTGGAAGTAATTAAGGAATTACCTATGACAATGATTTTGAGACCTTTTAATTTTGAAACATTTGCTACTCAGGCTTATATCTATGCTTCTCAAGATCTTCTAGAAGCAGCTGCATTACCATCTCTTTTTTTAATATTTTGGTCTACAATTTTGATACTTCTGTCATCTAGATATATACTTTCTAAAAAAAATTAATATAATCGGGTAATGCCTGAAAATTTTTTTGAGATTCAGAACGGAAACTTTACTGCTAGTGAAAAAAATAAAGTAAATAATGTAAATTTAGCCATAGAAAAACAAGGAGAGATAGTTTCTTTGTTGGGTCCTTCTGGAATAGGCAAAACCACTATATTAAGAACTATTGCAGGTTTACAAAAACTTAGCAAAGGTAAAATAAAACTTAGAGACACAATTTTAGCCTCTGAAAAAATTCATATTGAACCTGAAAAAAGAAGTGTAGCTCTTTCTTTTCAAGATAATTCTCTTTTTCCTAATTATAAGGTTATTGATAATATTAATTTCGGAGAGAAAAGATCTAATGGCCATGGTTCAAGTGTGGACGCTAAAGAAATAATTAAATTATTGAGAATTGAACCTATATTAGAAAAATATCCTCATCAAATAAGTGCAGGGGAGGCGCAACGTGTTTCATTAGCAAGATCTTTAATGTCTAAACCTGATTTATTATTGTTAGATGAACCATTCTCAAATATAGATCAAAGTCTTAAGGAAGAAATTCAGGTTTCTGTTAAAAAACTCTTAAAAAGAATTAATTTAACAACCATAATAGTAACTCATGACTCATACGAAGCTTTTTCAATGGCCGATAAATGTGGAATTATTTTAGACCAAGAACTAAAACAGTACGACGTACCATATAATGTACATCACGAGCCAAATTCAATTGATGTTGCGAATTTTTTAAACAAAGGGATTTTTATCGACGTTCAGGTTGTGGATAGCGATTGTGCAGTTCACAGGCTTAAACATGATGAATTAGGTGAAATCAGGGGAAAGCTTTCAAATAATTTCCCATCAGGTTCTAAAGTCAAACTTCTATTACAACCCGAGGATTTAATCCATGATGATCAAAGTAAATTAAAATTGGAGGTAGTAGACAGAAAGTTTAGAGGAACTAATTTTATATATACTCTTAAAACAAAAAAAGGGGAGCATTTACCAGTATTTGTTCACTCCCATCATATTCACCAACACGAAAAATCCGAACAATTTGGCGTAAAATCTCCGATTTATATTGACCACTTAGTATGTTTTTAAGTAAATATAATAATATTTGGCGCCCTTAGCTCAGCTGGATAGAGCATCGGTTTTCTAAACCGAGGGTCGTAGGTTCGAATCCTTCAGGGCGCGCCAATCCTTAAAGTGGAAATTCACAATGATTAAAATCAATTTTAAAAAGAAGTTTGAAGAATTTTGTAAATCAAAAAAATTTGAGAGAAATGAAAAACAAATCGAAATAGTTAATTTATTGGAAAAATTCCTAAATAATAAAACAAAATCCTTACTGTTTATCAAAAATAAAAACTTCAAATCTTGCTTCTATCTACATGGTAATGTTGGTGTTGGTAAAACCATGATA
>CACBIC010000015.1 GCA_902539235.1 uncultured Pelagibacteraceae bacterium
TCTCACCAGTAACACCTGCAGCTAAATTACTAAGTAGATATAACGCAGAATTTCCAACATCGTGAATATCAACATTTCTTTTTAAAAAGGAATGATTTTCGTTCCATTTATATAAAAATTTTGCATCTCCAATAGCAGAAGCAGCTAAAGTTTTTATGGGTCCTGCGCTGATTGCATTTACTCTAATCTGTTTTTGACCAAGATCTCTGGCTAAATATTTTACACTAGCCTCTAACGCAGATTTACAAACCCCCATAACATTATAATTTGGAATTGCTTTAGTAGACTCATAAGTAAGTGTTAGTAAACTTCCTTCATTTTTCATTATTTTTGAAGCTTCTTTGGCTACTTCAGTAAATGAAAAGCAAGAGATTAGCATACTTCTAAGAAAATTTTCTCTTGAAGTATTCAAATATTCTCCAGATAACTCTGATTTATCTGAAAAAGCTACTGCATGAACCACAAAATCAATTTCTCCCCATTTTGACTTTACATCTTTAAAAAGTTTTACAACTTCATCTTTTTTCTCTACATCGCAACTGAATGTTAATTTTGAATTTAATTTTTCTGCTAAAGGAACAACTCTTTTCTTTAAAGCATCACCTAAGTAAGTAAAAGCCAATTCTGCTCCAGCCTCTGCAAGTTTCTGAGATATACCCCAAGCAATAGAGCGTTCGTTTGCAACCCCCATTATCAGACCTTTTTTTCCTTTCATTAAACTCATTATTTTACCTTTTCAAAAACTAAAGTAGCATTAGTTCCGCCAAAGCCAAAACTATTTGACATTACAGAATTTAAATTCACATTTTTTTCTACTTTAGTAACAATTGGATATTTTTTCGCTTCATCATCCATATCGCTAATATTGGCTGATGCAGCTATAAAATTATTTTTCATCATAATTAAACTATAAACAGCCTCATGAACTGATGTAGCTCCTAGAGAATGACCCGCAAGAGATTTGGTTGAGCTAATTTTTGGTTTATAATCATTGAACACTTCTCCTACAGCTTTCAACTCTGTTATATCTCCAACAGGTGTTGATGTACCATGAGTATTTATATAATCAATTTTATTTTTTGCTGTGCTCAATGCCATCTTCATACATCTAACTGCTCCTTCTCCAGAAGGAGCTACCATGTCATAACCATCAGATGTGGCACCGTACCCTGTAAGCTCAGCATATATGTTTGCACCTCTTGATTTTGCGTGCTCGTACTCCTCTAAAACTAAAACTCCTCCACCGCCTGAGATAACAAAACCGTCTCGTGTTTTATCGTAAGGTCTAGAAGCTTTTTCAGGAGTATCATTATATTTAGAGGAAAGGGCTGTCATAGCATCAAACATTGCAGTCATTGCAAAATGTACTTCATCACTTCCACCTGCAAAAATAATTTTTTGTTTTCCTAATTGAATTAATTCCATTGCATTACCAATGCAATGACCACTGGTTGCGCAAGCTGAACTGATTGTGTAGTTAACTCCTTTTATTTTAAATGGCACTGCAAGAGTTGCTGATGCAGTACTAGACATTGTTCTTGGCACAACAAAAGGACCCATTCTTTTTGGACTTTTTTCTCTAGTTTTATCTGCAGCTAGTATTACGTTTTCAATGGAAGGCCCACCAGATCCCATTATCATTCCAGTAGTTACGTTACTAACATCTTTTTCCTCTAAACCTGAGTCCTTTACAGCTTCATTCATAGAAACATAATTATAAGCTGATCCAGGTCCCATAAATCTTATAAATTTTCTATCTACATGGTCCTCAAGTTTTATACTTGGTTTCCCGTGAACATGACTTTTTAAATTATATTCTTTGTACTCTTCAGAAAATGTAATTCCGGATTTAGCGTTAACAAGTGACTCTAAAACTTCCGCTTGATTGTTTCCTAAACAAGAAACTACACCTATTCCAGTTACTACGACTCTTTTCATGACTTAAATAATCCTACCTTCAAATTTTCAGCTGTATAAATTATTTTTCCATCAGCACTTAAAATACCGTTTGCTAAACCAACTGCAGTTCCCTCTTTTTTTAAAATTCTCTTCATATTTATTTCATAAGTAGCCATTTTAATATTTTTCAAAACCTCGCCAGTAAATTTTACAGAATTTACTCCTAAAGCTCTACCTTTTCCTGGCTCGCCAATCCAGCCTAAAAAAAATCCAACCAACTGCCACATAGCATCTAAACCAAGACAACCTGGCATAACTGGGTCCTTTTTAAAATGACAATCAAAAAACCAGAGGTTATCTTTAATATCAAGCTCGGCTTTAATAAAACCTTTTTTAAATTCACCTGTATCTTTTTTAATCTCTGTAATTCTATCAAACATTAGCATCGGGGGTAACGGCAGTTTGGCATTCCCTTCTCCAAATAATTTTCCCTCTCCACACGAAATTAATTCATCGTAATTGTAACTGTTTTTTTGCATGATTAAGGACTGTTTTACTTGATTTAGCAAAAGTTTCCTATATATTTGTATTTAGAATGATTATAAAGTAGACAAAAACTTGATAAAACGTGAAAAAAATAGACATTTTAAAAAAATTAAGATCATCTAAGTTAAGGCCGACTAAACAAAGAGTTGAAATTGCTAAATTTTTATTCGAAAGAGAAAAAACTTTTCATTTCACAGTCGAAAGTTTAAACAAACTTTTAATAAAAAAATCAACTTCTAAAATTGCACTAGCTACAATTTACAATACGGTTCACGCTTTTAAAACGGCTGGACATTTAAGTGAGGTTGAAGTGAGAGGAAACAAAACATATTTTGATACAAATGTTTCAAACCATCACCACTTTTATGATAGCGAAAATTCAGAATTAATTGACATTGATGCGAATGAAATTGTCATCCAAAAAATTCCTAAAGCACCTAATGGTAAAAAAATTAAGAATGTTGAGGTATTTATAAATTTGAAAAATTGACAGTTTGTCGCTTGTTTTCACTTTAGAATAATTATAAACTAGATTTATGAGTGTAGATTATAAAAAAAGTAATAACGGTAAATGTCCGGTAATGCATGGTGGCGTTACTAAAGCAGGAGAGTCGAATACCGCTAGGCTCTGGCCGAATAGTATAAATTTGGATATATTACATCAACACGATACAAAAACAAATCCGCTCCCAGGATACGATTATAAAAAAGAAGTTAAAAAATTAAATTTTAAGGCTTTAAGAAAAGATTTATTAAAGTTGATGACAGACAGTCAAGAGTGGTGGCCAGCAGATCTTGGAACTTACAGTGGATTAATGGTGAGACTAACTTGGCACCAAGTTGGTACTTATAGAGAGTTCGACGGAAGGCCTAATGTTGGATCACATAGATTCTCACCCCAAGACTCTTGGCCAGACAATACAAACCTAGATAAAGCTAGGCGTCTTTTATGGCCAATTAAAAAAAAATATGGAAACAGATTAAGTTGGTCAGATTTAATGGTGCTAGCTGGTACTATGGCTTATGAGCACGCTGGATTTAAAACTTTCGGTTTTTCATTCGGTAGAGAAGATATTTGGGAGCCTGAAAAAGATGTTTACTGGGGGAAAGAAACAGTTCCATTAGCAGTTAATAGATACGGAGATCCACAAGATAGATCTTCGTTAGAAGCACCTCTTGCAGCTTCTCATTTTCAATTAGTTTACGTGAATCCCCAAGGTGTTGAGGGTAAACCTGATCCGGTAAGAACTGCGATGGATGTTAGGGAAACATTTGCAAGAATGGGGATGAATGATGTTGAAACTGCAGCACTTACAGTTGGTGGTCACTCTATTGGAAGAGCGCATGGTAACGGTAATCCTGAAAATTTAGGGCCAGAACCTGCTGGAGCTGATATTCATGAACAAGGTTTTGGCTGGAATCAGGAAAATGGTACTGGAGCTAATCAAATTACATCAGGTCTCGAGGGAGCCTGGACGACAAATCCTGATAAGTGGGACCATCAATATTTAGACCTTTTACTTAATTATGAGTGGGAAAGTAAAAAAAGTCCTGCGGGCGCTTGGCAGTGGGAACCAATTAATCTTGAAGAAGAAAAAAAACCAAGAGATTTAGGAGATCCTAGTAAAAAAGCTAGATTAATGTTTACTGATGCCGACATGGCAATGGCGATGGATCCAGAGTACAGAAAAATTTCAGAAAGATTTTATAAAGATCCGAAATTCTTTGAGGACTCTTTCGCACGAGCATGGTTTAAGTTAACTCATAGAACAATGGGTAATAAAGAAAACTATATTGGACCTTGGGCTCCTAAAGAGGATTTATATTGGCAAGGTAATGTTCCAAAACCTAAAAAGAAATATAACGTGGAAAAAGTAAAGAAAATGATTTCTTCTTCAAAATTAAATTCTAGTGATTTAATTACCACTGCTTGGGATAGTGCAAGAACATATAGAAGAACCGACAAAAGAGGTGGAGCTAATGGAGCAAGAATTCGTTTAGAACCAATGAACCAATGGGAGGCAAATGAGCCAAAAAAACTCTCTAAAGTTTTAAAAGTGCTTGAAGGAATTGCTAAGAAAACCGGTGCAACAATTGCCGATACAATAGTATTAGCAGGGAATGTAGGCCTTGAAAAAGCTATTAAAAAAGCCGGTTCTAAAGC
This sequence comes from uncultured Pelagibacteraceae bacterium, assembly GCA_902539235.1. GTDB lineage: Bacteria > Pseudomonadota > Alphaproteobacteria > Pelagibacterales > Pelagibacteraceae > Pelagilacustribacter. The sequence goes on from CACBIC010000015.1 coordinate 4,610, forward strand.
AAAAGTTCCATTTAATCCTGGAAGGGGTGATGCTTCACAAGATCAAACTGAAATTAAAAGTTTCAAATGGTTAGAACCTCATCATGATGGTTTTAGAAACTATTTTAAAACCGATTATTCAGTAATGCCTGAGGAACTTCTATTAGAGAGAGCTTCTCTTATGGGTTTAACTGCACAAGAAATGACTTGTTTAGTAGGTGGAATGAGAGTGTTAGGAACAAATCATTCAACTGCAAAAGAAAAAGGTGTTATGACTGATAGAGTTGGAGCTCTAACAAACGATTTTTTTGTAAATTTAGTTGACATGAAATATACTTGGAAACCAACTGGAAAAAACTCATATGATGTTATTGACCGTAAAACTAACAAAATTAAATTTACGGCCTCTAGAGCTGATTTAGTCTTGGGATCAAATTCTATTCTAAGATCATATGCAGAAGTTTATGCACAAGACGACAATAAAGAAAAATTCATTAAAGATTTTATCAAAGTTTGGACAAAAATTATGAACGCAGATAGAATTAACTTAAAAAAGTTGAATTAATATGGAAATTGTTAAAACGCCAAATTTAGAAACATTAAATCAAAATATAAAAGATGACTTTTATATTGTTCCAAATTTAAAATTCGATATTGATAAATTGAGAGCTGATCTAAACACTGTACTTAAAAAGAAGAGTTTTAGTACGTTAGGTATTAAAAACTTTGGAGCGATCTCTTTAAACCAAGTGCCAGGCGACAAAAGTTCTACAGAGGGCCACAATGTCAGAGGTACATACTGGACTATACCCGATGAAAAAGGTAAAGAAATTGAGAGAGATAAACCTATCGATGAGTCAAAATATACTGAAATAGTTTCTGAGTTTAAGGGGACATATTTTGAGGAAGTTTATAATACTTTGAGGAAACACTTTAAACTTGGAAGAGTAAGAATATTATTAAAAGAACCTAGATCTACTCTTAGCTGGCATAGAGATCCAGAACCAAGACTTCATATCCCTATAATCACAAATAAAGGTTGCAGAATGGTAATTGAAGATGTTTGTAAGCATATGCCAGCAGATGGATCAGTAACTATTACAAATAATACTAAATACCACAATTTTTTTAATGGAGGGGAACAAGATAGAATACATCTAGTTGCATGTGTTTTAGAAAATCCTTTTAAAGAAAATGGCAGAGTTCAATAAAGGAATATACGTAACAGCAAAAGATATTTATGAAAATAATAAAGGTTCTTTATTAAGAACTTTAATTTATACCATAGGACACTTTGCAATTGCTATAACTGTCCTGATGCTAATTGCTGATGTTCCATTTTTGATTGCATTAACTGACGCGATAGTTGAACCGATTGCCAATGCGGTTTGGTACTTCGTGTTGGACAAAGTATGGACAGCTAAGTATAAGAAATAGTTTATAATAAACCCCACAAAATATCTTTTTTAACCCAACCTTTATATTTCTCCACACTTATTTTACACCAATCATCCTTGCATTTATGAATCTTACATAATCGACCTTTTTTAAGAATAGCAAAAGGCTTGGAGTAAATAGAAGGTTTATTAAAAATTAATTGATTGTCTTCAATTGTGATTGCCGCTTTTTTTTTTGATAACTGTGAAATATGAATCCAACCAGTATTATTTTCATGATCTCTTATTTTTCTAAAATTTTCAAATTTATCTTGAATTAAAACAGGTAAAAATTTTTTTTTATAAAATAATTTGACAGGATATTCGAAAGATGGCCCTTGTCTAAGATTTACTTTGTCGTTTCTCAAAGTTAAAAAGTATTCAATTGCAAAAAGACTTTGGGATGAAATACAAAAAAATAAAATAATATAAATAATTTTTAACATTTGTTTTTACATTTAGGATTGAGAGATAATTTTACTTTTCTTAAATTTATTTTAATTGAATCAAAAATCATCATCTGGTTATCTAAACCATTCTTTAATCCTAAAATTGATTTTAAAACTTCATTAGCTTGCAGTGATCCCAAAATTCCAGCTACTGGTGAAAAAATCCCATCTGTTTCACAATTGTTTTCTAAAACAGGTTTATCTGGCATAAAGCATCTGTAACAGGAAGTTATTTTTCTAAAATTAAATTTGTATAAATGACCGTCAAATTTACTTATTGCAGCAGAGATGAGTATTTTTTTCATTTTTTTACATTCATCATTAATCAAGTATCTTGTTTCAAAGTTATCAGTTCCATCACAAATTATGTTAAAATTTCTGATTATTGATTTAATATTCTTAAGAGTTACTTTTTTTTTAAAAGTTATAATTTTAATTTCTTTATTTATTCTATAAATACTAGATTTAGCCTGATCGACTTTGTATTTACCTATATCATTAGTAGTAAATAACGTTTGTCTATTTAAATTACTTATTTCAATTTTATCTGGATCTGCAATTCCTATGGTTCCGACCCCAGATGCTGCTAAGTACGTTAAAAGTGGACAACCCAAACCTCCAATACCGATTATTAATACTTTAGCGTTAATTATTTTTTTTTGTCCAGCTACTCCAATTTTTTTAAGAATAATTTGTTTTTCAAACCTTTTAAAATCTTTCAATCCTAATTGCATTATATTATTTCAACCCTGTAGATCCAAAGCCACCAACACCTCTGTCTGTATCATCCAGGTTATCTACCTCCTTAAACTTAGCTTTAACTATAGGGCATAATACCATTTGAGCAATACGCGTGCCTCTGTCAATAACAAAAGTTTTATTACTCAAGTTTATTAATATCACTTTTAATTCACCTCTATAATCAGCGTCTATTGTTCCGGGTGAATTAAGAACTGATATTTGACTTTTCGCAGCTAATCCTGATCTTGATCTAATTTGTATTTCAAAATTTTTTGGTATAGATACTGATATACCAGTTGGAATTACTGATGTTTTGCCTGGTTCTATTTTTATCTGTTTTTCAATATTAGCTGAAAGATCCATTCCTGATGAACCATTCGTCTCGTATTTAGGTAGCTCGATATTTTTTGATAGTCTTTTAATTAAAACTTCTGTCATCAACTAATAGTTTATCTAAAATAACTTCAGCGATTTTACTTGCTATATAACTTTTCTTATTTCTTTTAATTATTTTGATATTTCCATTATTATCGATAATTGAAACTTCGTTATAATCTGAGTTAAATCCAATACCCTTTTTTGAAACATTATTTGCTATAATTAAATCGCAGTTCTTTTTCTTCATTTTAGTTATTGAATTCTTATTTACATTTTCAGTTTCAGCAGAAAAGCCAACAACTAATTTTGGTCTATGTTCATTGTTCTTGCCTAAATATTCAAGAATGTCCTTATTTTTTTCTATTTTAATAGGTTTAATATTATTTTGATTTTTTTTTAGCTTATTTTTATTTTGAATTACAGGTTTAAAATCAGATACAGCAGCAGCACAAACTGCAACGTCCACAGGTAAAGATTTTTTTGTTTCAATTAGCAACTCATTTGCTGTTACTATTTTTTTTGTTTTAATATTTTTTTGAGTTGTGAGATTTGATGGTCCAATTATTAATGTAGTTTTTATACCTAGTTTGTCTAGGGCTAAAGCTATTTCGTAACCCTGTTTACCGCTTGACTCATTAGAAATATATCTTACGGGGTCAATATATTCTCTGGTCGGACCAGCAGTTACCAAAGCTTTAAAATTTTTACTTTTGACTAAATTTCTTTTATTAAAATAATGATCAATATAAGCATATATTTGTCTTGGACTTGACATTTTACCCTCGCCGTATTCACCACAAGCCATCTCACCTTTTTCGGGTCCGATAAACAAATATCCATAATCCTTTAAAATTTTAACATTTTGTTGAGTGGCTTTATGTAACCACATTCTAACATTCATGGCAGGAACTAATAAGATATCTTTATTGGAAGCTAATATCACCGTTGTAGCTAAATCTTCAGCTTTTCCGTGGCTTAATTTTGTCATGAAGTTAGCTGTGGTAGGCATCACAATCACTAAGTCAGCCCATCTAGATAAAGATATATGATCTATTTCAGCTTCAGAATTTGCATCAAAAATATCTTCAAAAGTTTTACTTTTTGTAAGAGTCGATATGGATAAGGGGGTTACAAACTCTTTTCCACTTTTTGTTAAAATCGTTTTAATTTCATTATTACTTTTTCTTAATAATCTGATTAAATCTAGAGATTTGTAGGCAGCTATTCCCCCACCAATAATTATAAGTATTTTTTTATTTTTAATTTTCATAACTTATTAAAATACTAATAAAAAGACAATTACAATACCAAAAAAACTGATAATTATATTATTTCTAAAGTTTTTAAGTTTCATTTGCTCCATTTCTAAATTTTTATTCGCACCAACGGCCAAACTTAATTTTCCCTCGGCCATTAACTTTAAAGCATAATCTGCCCTATCAATAAAATTTGGTAAGTCTGGTATTCTTTTAATTATTTCTGATGAAGTCTTAACAGCTGTATCAAGTGTTGTCTTAGGGCTTTTAATATTTTTTAACCAATTTTCTAAAACTGGTTTTGAAACTTCCCAAATGTTTGTATCTGGATAAAGTTTTCTAGCTACTCCTTCAACTACAACCATGGTTTTCTGTAATAACAATAGTGGAGGTTGAGTTGCCATATTAAATTTTTCCGTAATTTCAAACAATTGAGCAAGTAAATTGCCCCCCGATATATCCTTAATTGACTGACCAAAAATTGGTTCTCCCACAGATCTTAAAGCTTGAGCAAATTCTTCCTTAGATGCATCTTGAGGCACTAAACCCGCTTGAAAATGAACTTCAGCAACTTTTACGTAGTCTCTTTGAATGAAGCCATATAATATCTCAGCTAAAAATTTTCTGTTATTTTTATCAAGACGACCCATTATTCCAAAATCTACAGGGATTATATTCCCTTTACTATCAACGAAAAGATTGCCTTGATGCATATCTCCATGAAAGAAACCATCTCTTACTGCTTGTTTTAAAAAATGCTGGATCAAATTTTCTGAAAGTTTTTGCAGATTCACTCCTAGACTTTTTAGTTTTTGATGTTCTCGTATTGAAATACCTTCCACTTTATCTAAAGTTAGAATTTTTTTTGTAGTATAATTCCAGTAGATTTTTGGAACATTAAATCCAAAATCATTTTTAGTATTTTCATAAAGTTCATTTGCTGCAGCTGCCTCAAACCTTAAATCCATTTCTATATTAGTAATCTCTCTCAAAAGATGAACTACCTCAATTAATTTTAATCTTTTTGCTTTTGAAAAAGTGTTCTCCACTATATATGCAAATAGCATTAAAGCATCTAATTCCTCATTAAATAATTTTTCAATATCTGGCCTCAGTATTTTAATAGCTACCTGCTTATCTAAGTTATCTATCTTAATTTTTGCTAAATGAACTTGTGCAATTGAAGCGGCAGCAATTGGTTCACTTATGTCAACGATGTTTCTAAAGTAATTTTCACCTATTTCTTTTTTTATAACTTTTTTAGCTTCATAAAGATCAAAAGCAGGGACCTTATCTTGAAGTTTTTCTAAACTTTTTGCTAGCTCTTCTCCAATAATATCTGGTCGAGTTGCCAAAAATTGACCTAACTTTATAAAAGTCGTCCCCATGCCTTGAAGAGCCTCGCAAAGTTTATCGCCAGATTTTTTTTGACTATTAATAAGATTTTTATTCGATCCAACAGAAATACAGTTGAAAAATAAGTTTAAAGAATGGGGAAGAGTATGAATTTCATTTATAGTATTTACAGCACCCGAAGTAGATAATTTTCTTGCTATCTGAAATAATTTGAAAACTCTTTTAAACATTTAAATTTTCCAACCTGAATGTATTGCTGAAATTCCATTCGAAACATTTCTAAATTCTACATTTGAAAAACCATTATTTTTTATTAACTTTAATAGTTCTTTTTGATTATAAAATTTGTCGATACTATCAATTAGATATTTGTAAGGTTTGTCCGAACCAACAATAAATTTTCCAATATATGGAATAGTTTTTGAATATTGCTTATATAAGAAATTAAGTATTTCGTTATCAATTTTGGAAAACTCTAGGCACATAAATCGTCCACCAGGTTTTAAAACTCTAAATGCTTCTTTTAAAACCTTATTTATATCACTTACATTTCTTATTCCATAGCTAATTGAATAGTAATCAAAAGTATTACCTTCTATTGGTATGCTTTCGGCACTAGAATTTATCCATTTGACTGATTTATTTTTTTTTAATTTAATTTTTCCTCGACTTAGCATTTCTTTATTTGGTTCAACACAAATGACTTCACCCGTTCCATCGGATTTAGTAAAAAACAAGTTTGCGATATCCCCAGTGCCTGAAGCAACATCAATTAATTTAGTATTAGGCTGGGGATTCATCCAATCTATAAATTTTTCTTTCCAAACCCTGTGGACTCCAAAAGACATAATATCATTCATTAAATCATATTTTTTATAAACTTGTGAAAATACAGAATTGACTAATTTATTTTTATCTTGAATAGTAGATTTCATAAAAGAATTATATGCCAGAATTACCAGAAGTTGAAGTTGTTAAAAGGTCTCTTGAAAGCAAAATTCAAAATAAAATTATAAAAAAAGTAAAAATAAATGATATTAAATTGAGATATAAACTGAATATTAAAAAGATATCTCAATTAAACAATCTAAAAATAAAGAAAATTGAAAGAAGGTCAAAGTATTTATTATTTCATTTTGATAAACCGATAATCATGTTGGTCCATCTCGGTATGACTGGTAAATTTTTCTTTATTAATGAAAATAAAAAGAAATTTAAAACTAGTTTCTATTACAATTTAAATGAAGCAAAAGACCAAAAATATGACAGAGTTATTTTTTTTTTAAAAAACAGACAAAAATTTATTTATAATGATTTACGAAAATTTGGTTTTATAAAGCTTTTAAGCAAAAATAAAATTGATAAAAACCTACATTTAATTTCTTTAGGACCAGAGCCATTAAGCAAGTATTATAATTTTAATTATTTTAAAAATTATATTTACCAGAGAAAAAAAACAGTTAAAGACTTATTAATGGATCAAAAATTTGTTTCAGGTTTAGGAAATATATATGTCAATGAAATACTTTTTTCTAGTAAGGTTAAACCTACAAGAAAAATTAAATTTTTAAAAGATAATGAAATTAAAGAAATTATAAAAAATACTAAAAAAATCTTATCTAAATCTATAAAATTAGGTGGAGCTTCTATAAAAGATTTTTCTAGTTCAAATGGAAAAAAAGGATCATATCAACAGCATTTTAGAGCATACGCTAGAGAGGGCGAAAAATGTTCTAACATAGATTGTAAGGAAAAAATTATACGTATTATTATCTCAAACAGGTCTTCATTTTACTGTTTTAGTTGTCAAAAATAATAAAGTTGACCCTATTATTACGGGGATATATATAGATTTTTAAAATGCCAAACACAAAATCAGCAATCAGACGAGTAAGACGGGTTAAGAAACAAACTCAAATCAACCGTATTAGAAGAAGCAAATACAAACATGCTGTAAAACAAATGGATTTGCTACTTAAATCGAAAGACAAGGCAAAAGCCAAAACTTTTTTTTCAAAATTTCAATCAATTCTAATGCAGGTTGCTAAATCTGGTGTTATCAATAAAAAGACAGCCGCGCGAAAAATTTCTAAAGCATCAAAAAAAATAAAATAACTTTAAACCTTTAGTTGATAGTAAAAAAAATTTCTACATTTAGGTTTTAAAAATTTTAAAATCAAAATATAGTTTCTTTTAAAAGTTGTAGAAATTTTTTTCTATCTCAACGTTAAGTTTACAACCCAGCACAAATTTTATTTTTAATTACAACCTGTAAATAGTTGCAAATATTTTACAAAAAGAGTTTATAGGAATCTCTTAAGAATTAATTTCATGGACAATAAAATAAAAAAACAAAACGTTTATGCTTCAGAAGAAGAAAAAACGTTAATTTGGGACGATATACAAAACTCATTTAAGAAAACTTTTGGAAGTGAAATTTATAATAGTTGGCTTCAAAAAATCACACTTATTAAAGAATATAATGACTATTTAATTCTTGGTGTACCAACAAGATTTTTTAGAGATTGGATTGTTTCAAGATATTTAGATAAAATTCTAGAGCAGGTAAAAAGTTTTAAACTCAGTTTAACACGTATAGAATTTAAAATAGTTGAGGAAAATAAACAAAATCAAGAAATAATTAAAATAGACGAGCTTAATAAAGTAACAGAAATTAAAGATTCAATTTTAAATTATAATAGATTAAATCCTAAATTAAATTTTGAAAATTTTATTAGAGGCAAAAGTAATGACATTGCATTTTCATATTCTAAAAAGGTTTGTGAACATGTTTCGAGATATAATCCACTATATGTTTGTGGAGGAGTTGGACTAGGTAAAACCCACCTTTTAAATGCTATAGGATTGGAGCTTCAAAATGATAATAATGTAATGTTTATTTCAGCTGAGAGATTTATGTATCACTTTATCAAATCGATAAAGAAAAATGATATGGTGAATTTTAAAGATTTTTTTAGGAAATCTTCGGTTTTTATCATTGATGATATTCAATTTATTAGTGGCAAGGAAAGTCTCCAAGAAGAATTTTTTCATACCTTTAACAGTTTAATGGATAAAGGATCGCAAATTATTATTTCTTCTGACAGAGCTCCAATGAAACTAGATAGGATCCAAGACCGGATAAAATCAAGACTGTCAGGAGGATTAGTCGTAGATATAGAGTCACCAGATTTAGAATTAAAGAAAAATATTATAAAACGAAAAATTGAAGATATTCAAAATCAATTTAAAGAAAACATAAATATAAGCGATGAGGTCATTGATTATGTTGCTGCTGAGAGTAAAACTAATATAAGAGAACTAATTGGTGTCTTAAACAGAGTAATCGCCTTTAGTAGAGTACATAATAAAATACTCACCACTAGCGACTGCAAAAATATATTAAAAGATGTTTTTAGCCAAATAAAAGTAATCACTGTAGATAAAATACAAAATATTGTTTCAAATTATTTTAATATAAGCTTAAGTGAGATGCTTTCTCAGAGAAGGTCCAGACCCTTAGCAAGACCTCGCCAAATTGCTATGTACTTGTCAAAAAAAATGACAACTAGATCCTTACCTGAAATAGGAAGGAGGTTTGCTAATCGTGATCATACAACAGTGATACATGCAGTAAAAACTATTTCTAGGCTTGCTGAGCAAGACGATGAAATGAAAAAAAATATTAATCAGATTAAAAGTCTTTTAATAGATCAATAGGAAATGCAATTTGAAATCAAAAGAGACGTACTATTAAAATCCTTAAATTTCGTGCAAGGAGTAGTAGAAAAAAAAAATACACTTCCAATTTTGTCAAATGTTTTACTGCAATTGAAAAATAAAAAATTAACAATTATAGGAACAGATTTAGATGTAATTTTTTATGATGAATTAAATGATGTAAAAATAATTAATGAAGGCAGTACTACTACATCTGCTGCTATTCTGTATGATATCCTAAGAAAGATTTCATCAAATTCGGCATTGAAATTTGATCTAAAATCAGAAAATAAATTAAGTTTAAAGAGTGAAAACGCAGATTTTAATCTTTTATGTTTACCGACGGATAACTTTCCAACATTTACAGATGAATTTGAAGGTCAAGAAATATTGCTGGACAGTAAAAAATTTTTAAAACTACTTAATAAAACAAAGATCTCTATATCAAATGATGACACAAGACATTATTTAAACGGAATTTTCTTACACTTAACTGAGGCAAAAGGTAGAAACTTTTTAACTGCAGTAGCAACCGATAGCCATAGATTATCATCAAGTAGTCTAGAGATAAGCGAAACAAATGGATTTAAATCCGTAATACTACCAAGAAAAGCAGTATTTCAGCTCTGTAATTTGTTAGCTGAAACATCAGATAAACTTTCAATGAGTATAAGTGAAAACAAAATAAAGTTTAGCTTAGGAAATATCAAACTTATTTCAAAGGTAATTGATGGAAAGTTTCCAGATTACAAGAAAGTTGTTCCGACAAATAACGATAAAGCTTTATTGGTATCTACAAAAGAGTTTATTAATTCTATAGAGAGAGTTACAACAGTTTCTATTGACAGAAAAGAGGGGGTTAAACTATTAGTGAATAAGGATAATGTACAACTTTCCGTCAACAGTGCAAATTCAGGGGAAGGAAATGAGACAATTCAAGCTAATTTTAGCTCAGAAAATTTAAATATAAGTTTTAATTCAAAGTATTTAATTGATATTGCATCAGAAATAGAAAATAAGGATTTAAAGATAAATTTAAAAGACTCTATATCACCTGTTCTAATCGAGGACATGTCCGATAAAAATAGTTATTTTGTAATAATGCCAATGAAAATTTAAACTTCTTAAAATTTAGAATTTTTTTTAATTTTTGCCCTAAAACCCTTGGTATTAAATGATTTTAGAACAGCGAGTAGATATGTGGTTTTATATTGTATTAAAAAAATGATATATTTTTTCTTTCAAGATAAATAAAAATGCCAAAAAGTTCTCAATTAAATAATAACCAAAACTATGGTGCTGATTCAATAAAAGTTCTTAAAGGTCTTGACGCTGTCAGAAAAAGACCGGGAATGTATATTGGCGATACTGACGATGGCTCAGGTTTGCATCATATGGTATTTGAAGTTCTGGATAACGCTATCGATGAGGCTTTAGCCGGTCATTGTAAAAATATAGAAGTTACAATTAACGATGATAATACTGTGACGGTCGAAGATGATGGAAGAGGTATACCAGTAGATATTCATAAGGGTGAGAAAATATCGGCGGCAGAGGTGATAATGACACAATTACATGCTGGTGGTAAATTTGATCATGACTCTTATAAAGTATCAGGTGGTTTACATGGTGTTGGAGTTTCAGTAGTTAATGCTCTTTCAGAAAAACTAGATCTTAAAATATTTAGAGAGGGTAAGGAATATGAAATTAAATTTAGAGACGGCAACTCTCTAAAACCATTAAAACATATTGGAAAAACAAAAAAAAAGGGCACAAAAATAACTTTCTTGCCTTCAAAAGAAATTTTTTCTTCTATAAAATTTAGTTCTTCAATACTAGATAAAAGAATTAGGGAACTCGCCTTTTTAAACAAAGGTATTTCAATTACTTTA
>CACBIC010000016.1 GCA_902539235.1 uncultured Pelagibacteraceae bacterium
AGTAACTAAAGATAATTACTTAGTCGGAAGAGTAGTTGAAACAAACTATTTGTCTTCAAGAGTTCTACTTTTAAATGATCTGAATAGTAGAATTCCAGTAACTTTAAATCAGGGCGCGCAAGCTATATTATCTGGTAGCGGGACAAAAAATCCGATTTTAGAATATTTACCGGAGGATTACGAAATAATCGAAGATATAAATGTTTTTGCATCAGGAAAAGATGGGATATTTACATCTGGTACACCTATTGGAATTACAAACACTGAAGGCACAGTTGATCTTTTCATTGATCCAAATCAGCTCTCTTTTGTAACGGTTAATTTAAATGTTCAAAATAAAGAAAAATTATAATGGCTAAGAGTTCTTTTATAAATAAAATATTTAATGCTGGCCCATTAATGCTTTTATATTATTTATGTATAAGCGAAGTTGACACAAATCTTGAAAAAATATTTGAAATCTTTACGTTAAACTTTCAGATTATCCTAATTTATTTTTGGGTACTTAAAAGACCAGATATTATGGCTAACGGGCATGTATTTTTGGCTGGATTAATTAATGATGTGGTAATGGGATTTCCTTTAGGTATAAGCTCATTGTCATATTTAATTATAATTTTTGTTGGAACATATGTAAGAAATAAAAGCGTTAATACCACGATAGCCTCAGATTGGTTCACATTCTTTATGGCTATGATTTTTTCGAACATACTTTTCTTTTCATTATTAAACAATTTTTCTGATCTTTCTTTCACCTACTCTAAAATAGGATACAACATGTTTTTTACTCTCTTTATGTTCCCTATTTTTTGGTTGTTGTTTAATATTTATCAATTGACATTTATAGGTAATCGAGATGTTTAGTCCAAGTTCTGGAAATACTGTTATTAAGTCAAAACTAATTGGTAGAAGAATGTTTTTACTTACTGCTGCAAAAGCAATTGTAACGTTCGGAATTATAGGTAGATTAGTATCTTTACAAATTAATGAGAGAACAAAATATAAAACTTTATCCGACAAAAATAGATTTAGAGAGTGGAAATTAGCACCTGAAAGAGGTGTAATTAGAGATTTTTTTGATAAAGAAATAGCATCAAATCAACAGGTTTATCAAGTTCATTTAATACCAGAGAACTCCAAAGATATTGAAAAACTATTTGTAAGACTAAAAACAATTCTAAATATCACAGAAAAAAAATTATTTTATCTTAGAAGAGTCATTGCTAAGCAAAAACCATGGGAACCTATTATAGTTTCAGATAATATAACATGGTCAGAATTTTCCAGATTAAATTTATTTTTACACGAACTTGAGGGAGTAAAACCCATTGTATCGGTCGCCAGAATGTATCCTGATAATTCATCTGCTCATATTTTAGGTTATGTTTCTCAGGTAAGCGCTAAAGATCTTCAAACAAAGAAATACTTAAAAGATTTACATGTTCCAGGAATGAGTATTGGTAAAACTGGTCTTGAGAGAAAATTAGATGAGGAAATTATAGGTAAAATTGGATTTCAAAGATATGAGGTAAATGCCTATGGAAAAAGAATCAAACAAATTTTGATTAATGAAGGCCAGGCAGGAAAAAGTTTCAAAACAACTCTAGATTTTGAAGTTCAAAAATTTACAAGTGAGCTTATAAAAGATAAAGCTGCCGCTGTTTGTGTTATGGATGTATATAATGGAGATATTATATCTCTTGTTTCTTCTCCAACTTTTGAACCTAACGAGTTCGTTCACGGCTTGGATAAAAAATATTGGAACAGTTTAATAAAAAATGAAATGAAACCACTTACAAATAAAGCTATTGCTGGTCTGTATCCGCCTGGATCAACTATAAAAACTCTTGTTGCTTTAAGTGCTTTAGAGAATGGAGTTATAAAACCACTAGATACTTTTAAATGTGAAGGAAAAATTGAACTTTATGGAGAAAAATTTCACTGTTGGGAAAAAGATGGCCACGGAATTGTAAATTTAAGGAAAGGAATTCAAAGATCCTGCGACGTATACTTTTATGAAGTTGCAAGAAAATTAGGAGTAGATAGATTATCTGAAACAGCCAAAAAATTTGGTCTTGGAAAAAAAGTTCTTAATGGCTTTATTGAAGAGAGGGCAGGTGTAGTACCTAACACAAAGTGGAAGAAAAAATTTATAGGTCAAAATTGGTATTTAGGTGAAACTTTACACTCCGGTATCGGTCAAGGATATTTTCAAAGCACTCCTTTGCAACTCTGTTTAATGACAGCGCAAATTGCAAATGGTGGATTTGAAATAAAACCAAGAATAATCTTTGATAAAAAGAATAACAATTTAAGAGAGTACATCAAATATAAAAATGAAAATCCTAATGATCCTCTTCCAACAGATTTATTAGTATCGAATTTTGAACTTAAACCTCTTTTTAAAAATCAAGAACATATAAATTTAATTAAAGATGCAATGTTTTCTTCTTCTAATGAGCCAGGCGGTACATCATATAGGCATCGATGGGAAAATAAAAAATTTACTTTTGCTGGAAAAACAGGGTCATCACAAATAAAAAGATTTACTGAAGCTCAACGTGAGGCTGAAGTAAAGCAAGAGAGTTTACCTTACAAAGATAGAGATCATGCGCTATTTGTTGCTTATGCACCTTACAGTGATCCTAAATATGCAATAAGTGTTTTAGTAGAACATGGAGGCTCAGGTGGAAAAGCAGCTGCCCCAATTGCTAAAAAAGTAATTAAAAAAGTTCTAGAACGACACGAGTTAAGAGAGAGAATTGATAGTTTACTAGGAGAGCAAGTATAATGTTTAGAGCTAGATCCATACAATCGTCATTAAGTATAAAAGATAAAATAATTTCAATAGATTATATTTTAGTAATTTCGATATTTATTCTTGGACTTACTAGTATATTAGCTATGTATTCTACAGACGGCGGGGAATTTAAATACCATACAAAAAGTCATATACTTCGTTTCTTCGTTTTTTTTGGTATGTTTTTGACATTATCATTCATTCAAATAAGATTTTGGCACAGCCAAAGCTATTTAATTTATATTTTGTTCTTTGTATTATTGTTAGGAGTTAAATACTTTGGATTAACTTCTTCTGGCTCTAAAAGGTGGTTAGACCTTTACTTTATGAATTTACAACCTTCTGAATTAATGAAGGTAGGTCTTATTTTATTTCTAGCAAAATATTATCACCGTACTTCAATTGAAAATTTAAATCGTGTCAGATATTTATTCTTACCTATTGTTGTTTTAATTGCTCCGGTAATATTAGTCGCAACTCAACCAGATTTAGGTACCGCATTACTAATTGCTGCTGGTGGTCTCACAGTCGCTTGGTTAGCTGGTGTTAGAGTAAAATTTTTTGCTATTTCAGGTCTAGCATTTTTAGCATTATTACCAATAGCTATTTCTTTTTTAAAACCATATCAAAAATCAAGAATTTTAACTTTTTTAAATCCCGAAAGAGATCCTTTAGGCGCTGGATATCAAATCATTCAATCCAAAATAGCTATTGGTTCAGGTGGATTGTTCGGAAAAGGTTTTTTACAAGGGTCTCAAAGTTATTTAGATTATTTACCTGAGAAACATACAGATTTCATATTTACCTTATTTTCTGAGGAATTCGGTTTTTTTGGTTCACTATTTATTCTTCTTTTATATGCAATTATTGTTTGGAGGATCATAAAAATCGGAAATGTTACAAGAAGTAATTTTGGTAAACTTTTCTGTTATGGTTTTGGAACTGCTTTTTTTATATATGTAGTGGTAAATATGATGATGGTTCTTGGGCTTTTACCGATAGTTGGGTCTCCTTTACCGATTTTGTCTTACGGAGGTTCATCGATGATGGCAATAATGTTGGGATTAGGTATAGTTATGTCCTGTAAAGTCTATAAAGACACACCCGTAAACTAGCTAATTTAAACCTAATATGGTCAA
Organism: uncultured Pelagibacteraceae bacterium; assembly: GCA_902539235.1. Classification (GTDB taxonomy): domain Bacteria; phylum Pseudomonadota; class Alphaproteobacteria; order Pelagibacterales; family Pelagibacteraceae; genus Pelagilacustribacter. Next base: position 3,940 of record CACBIC010000016.1, read on the forward strand.
ATTTGATTTTATTAGGTACTTGTATATTATAATAATAGGTGGTTAATTTATGAAAAATATTATGTTTGGTGACAAGAAAAAAAAACTTACTGACTCAGAAAGATCGTTAATAAGCGAAACAGTAAGTATAGAAGGAACAATCAATAGTTCAGGTGCTATAGATGTTGCAGGCTTAATTAAAGGTCCAGTTTTTTCAAAAGAGATAATTATAAGAGAAACAGGTTCTATTACTGGAACGATTGAGGGAGATCACGTTGAAATTCACGGACACTTGGATGGCAAAGTGTCTGGTCAAGATATTGTAATTGGATCAACCGGAACTGTAAAAGGTGATATAGAGTTTGGTAATAATCTTAAAACAGAAAACGGTGCTGATATTGACGGTTACATCAAAAAGACAAATAAATCAAAAACTACACTTACTGGTGATTTTTTATTCAAGAAAAAAGACAAAAAAGAATCTTCAGAGACAGAGGACAGACCTGAAGTTGTAAACAAAGAACTTTTAGCCTAATCTACCGCACTTTTATTTCCTAAAGTTTGCAATATAATTTCCTAATGGAAAATTATAAATGTAAATCAGTGGGTATAATAGGTTCAGGCATTCAAGGGGTTTGTACTGGCCTTCAACTTATTAAAAAAGGGATACCAGTAACTTTATTTGATCGCCAAGATCCCTTATCTAGTGAATATAAGCCGGCTTCTTATGGAAACGCAGGTCACTTTTCACCTTATGCAGTTTTACAATTCAATCGGCCTGATATCTTATACGATGTTCCAAAAATGCTAATAAGTTCTTACGGACCACTTGCTTTAAAGTGGAACTACATCCCAAAAATGTTCAATTGGTTTTTTCATTATTTTAAAAATTGTAATCAGGAGTCTATGCTTCACACTGCAAAGTATATGCACCAAATTTTAAGTTTATCTAATGATGCTTATGAAGAAATTTTTCAAGAAATTGATATTTCAGGCTTAGTAGAAAAGAGAGGAATTATATATGTATGGACAAATAAAAATTTAAAAAGCAGAAATTTAGAGATTAAAATTCGCGACCAGTTAGGGATTGAACAAAAATTATTAACTAAGAAAGATATTTTAGAATTAGAACCAAATTTAAATCCTGTTTTTGATGCTGGAGTAATATACGAAAGCGCTATGCATGCTAGAGATCCTCACGGGATTTTAAAAAAAATATTTAAATTATATTTAGATAAGGGTGGTAAATTTATTCAAACAAATATTACCTCAATTGAGCAATCAGCTTTTGATGAGACAATAATCAAGTCAGAAAATGAAGAGTTTAAGTTTGAAAAGTCAGTGATTGCTTCTGGAGCTTTTTCAAAAAAACTAACTGATCAATTAGGAGAAAATATTCCACTTGATACCGAAAGAGGATATCATGTTCATTTTAAAGGAAAGGATAATTTAATATCTAGACCCGTAATATTTTTAGACCGTGGATTTGGTATGACCCCAATGAATCAGGGTTTAAGAGCGGTTGGAACAGTTGAATTAGGTGGTTTAGAAAATCCACCGTCAGAAAAAAGGATAGAATACGTCATTAAATGTGCGAAAGAGTTATTACCTCAACTTGGGAAACATGAGGATGAATGGTTAGGATTTAGACCAACACTACCAGATTTTTTACCAATTTTAGGACCGTCGTTAAAAAATAAAAATATAATTTACGCCTTTGGCCATCAACATTTAGGGTGGACATTAGGTGCTATTACAGGCAAAATTATCTCTGGAATAGTTGCTGGAGAGAAAACAAATTTAGATTTAACTCCATACAGCTCAAAAAGATTTAATTAGGAATTATTTGTCAAAAAATTATATAGCTTATTTTTTTCTAACTTTAGCAGCTTTATTTTGGTCAGGAAATTTTATTATTGGTAAATTTGCAACTTTATTTGAAGTCCCACCACTTTCTCTAAATTTTCTAAGATGGGTAATGGTATGGTTTATATTGATACCTTTCACAATTAAAGAAATTGTAGCTAAGAGAAACTATATTAAAGAGAACTTTTTGGTAATAAGTGTTATGGGCATATTAACAATCAGTACTTTTAATTCAGTTGTCTATTTTGCCTTAAACTTTACGCAAGTAATTAATGCAGTTTTAATGTTAGCTGCAATCCCTCCGACGATAATTATTTTTTCATCAATTATGAATATTGAAAAAACAAATATTTTTCAAATATCCGGGTTAATCTTATCAATATTTGGAGTAGGAACAATTATTTCAAATGCAGACATTCAAAAAATAATTTCTTTAAGTTTTAATATAGGTGATATATGGATGCTAGTTTGTGTTTTAAGCTGGTCTTTATATTCAACGTTACTTAAAAAAAGCAAGCTTGAATTATCTCAATTTTCTTTAATTCAAACAATGGTCACCATAGGATTAATATTTCTGTTTCCACAATTTCTGTATGAACAATCAATTGGATTAGACATAAAAATAAATAAAGCTTTTATCTTTATTTTGATGTATGTAGTTATTTTTCCTGCAATCGCAGCATATTATTTTTGGCAGAAAGCTATTGAGCTCATAGGACCCAACAGATCATCTTTGTTTATTCAATTAATGCCGCTTTTCAGTGCATTGATGGCAATAATAATTTTTAAAGAAAAATTTCAATTCTATCATTTTATTGGAGCAACTTTTATAATTTCTGGTATCTATTTATCAAATAGAAAAACCCAATGATTAAAGTTGCAGTAATAGATGATTATCAAAATGCTTTTCAACAGATCGTTGATGTTGAAAAACATAAAGATAAATTTGATTTTCAAGTTTTCAATGAACCTTTTGTAGACGAAAAAGAAGCTGCTGTTGAACTAGAAGATTTTGAAGCCTTATTTATTATGAGAGAAAGAACACCTATTACGAAGACTTTGATAGAAAACTTGCCTAAATTAAAATACATCATGACCTCTGGAATGAGAAATAAAGCGATAGATTTAGAAACAGCAAAGAATAAAAATATCATTGTATGTGGTACAGAAATTAATTCTAATCCTGCAGCAGAAGTTACTTGGGCTCTAATTTTAGGACTTCACCGAAACATGAAACAGGAAATTGATAATATGTTTCAAGGTTATTGGCAAACAACAATTGGTTTTGAATTAAAAGGTAAAATGTTAGGTTTAATCGGTCTTGGGAAAATTGGTACTCAAGTTGCAAAAGTTGCTAAAGCTTTTGGAATGGAAGTGTGTGCTTGGAGTGAAAATTTAAATCTATCTCATGCAAATGAATTAGGAGTTTTGCCCATGAGTAAAGAAGACTTAATTAAGAACTCAGATATAATCTCTATTCATTTAGTTTTAGGCGAAAGATATAAAAATTTAATTACAAAAAAAGAAATAGAAATGATGAAAAAAACAACTTTTCTAATCAATACTTCGAGAGGACCAATTATAAATGAAAATGATTTAGTTGAAGCTTTAAAAAACGAAAAGATAGCCGGAGTTGGTTTAGATGTTTATAACAAAGAACCTCTCCCACAAGACCATAAATTAAGATTTCTTCCTAATGCTTTGTTATTGCCTCATATTGGATACGTAACAGCAGAAAATTATTCAAAATTTTATTTGCAAATGATTGAAAATCTTGAAAGTTGCCTTAAAAATAAGCCTTTAAGATTAATTACATAGATAATCTCTTCCATTATAGGTTGTAATAGATATAAACTCAATTTGAGTGATTCGTTTGTTTAATGACAAGCAAATCTCTGCTTGAATAAAGATAAATTTAAAAAGGGAGTATGAAAAAAATTTTAGGTTTATTGATAGGTTTTACTTTACTAACAGGTTGCGCAGAATCTTTAGCTCTATTAGGACCTACTTCCTCTGCTGCAACGGGCGGAAATGTTGCCCAGGCAGCCCTTTCTTCAGCAGTGAATTTCGGAGTAAAAAAACAAACTGGAAAAAGTCCAATTGAACATGCAGTAGCATATGCAGAAGAAGTAAATACTGATAAAAAAAAAGAACCTTGTTTATCTTTTGCTGAAAAAACTAATTCCGAACTTTGTGCAATAGTAAAAAAACAATTAAAATTAACTCAATCTAAAATTTTGATGAGATCAAAGGAAAAATCTATCAAAGAACTTACTTCATCACTTCAGCCCAAAATAAATAAAAAATCTAAAATTAAGTTTTTAGATTAATTAATTCTAAACAAATCTGCCCTCTAACTTAAAATCTTAACCACCATGGGTTGTGTTAATAAAAATTACCACACACACAATTAACTTTTATTTAATGATTAAGGAGATATATGAAACCAATTAATACAAATCAACATAATGAAAAAAATACTGCTATTATCATCAACTATTTTCTTGCTCAATGGATGTGCTGAGTCGTTAGCATTACTCGGTTCAGGTGCATCGAACGGAAGACTTGTTCAGTCCAGTTTAAATTCAGTGATAAGTTATGGGGTTAAAAAACAAACAGGAAAAACTCCCTTGGAACACGCTATTGCTTATGCAGAGGAAAAAAATCCTGAAAGAAAAAAAGAAACCTGCATTTCCTCTTTTGAAATAACAAGGTCTGAATTTTGTACAATTGTTAAAAAACAAATTAAATTAAAAAGTACTGCAATGATAGAAAATACAGCAGACATTGTGAAAGAATACCCGATAAAAAAAATTAAAATTATTTCTAAGATTGAAAAGATAGCGAAAAAATCTAATATTTATAATAGAAGGTAGTTTTTTTGAATGGTGGTCCCAATATCATTGGGACCACCTTATAAACATTTTAAGCAGCTAAAGCTTGCTTGATATCAGCAACAATATCGTCTGGATGTTCTATACCAATCGATAATCTCACATAACCTGGCGTGACACCTGCAGCCAACATTTCTTGTTCAGTTAATTGACTGTGAGTTGTCGTAGCTGGATGAATTGCTAAACTTCTAGCATCACCAATATTTGCTACATGGTAAAGCATTTTTAAGTTATCAATAAACTTAGCTCCTGCTTCTTTTGTTCCTAGATCCATACCTATTAAAGATCCATAACCACCTTGCATATATTTTTTAGCCCTATCTCTAATTTCACCTTGATAATTAGTTGGATAGATAACTTTTTTAACTTTTTTATGACCATCTAAGAAATTCACAACTTTCTCTGCATTACTACAATGTTGTTTCATTCTTAAAGCTACAGTTTCCAAACCTTGAATGATTTGAAAAGCATTGAATGGACTTAAAGGAGCGCCTAAGTCTCTCAATAAAACGACTCTTGCTCTGATAACAAATGGAATGTTAGCACCAGTTAATTGTGGAACTGCATCTGCCCAAACTGCACCGTGATAACTTTGATCTGGTTCATTTAATAGAGGTTGTCTTTTTCTATCTTTAATCCAATCAAAGTTTCCACCATCTACTATTATTCCTCCAATTGAAGTACCATGACCACCAATATATTTTGTCAGCGAGTGCATTACGATTGCAGCTCCATGAGCTAAAGGTTTACATATTACAGGTGAAGCTGTGTTATCGATGATTAAAGGTATTCCTTTTTTTCTACCGATATCTGAAACTTCTTTGATTGGAAAAACACGAAGATATGGATTCGGAAGAGTTTCACCGTAGTAAGCTCTTGTTTTATCATCAGTAACTTTTTCGAAGTTTTTAGGATCTGCAGGATCTGCAAATCTAACTTCAATACCTTGTTGTCTTAAAGTATTTTTAAATAAGTTTACTGTACCTCCGTATAAGTCGGTTGAAGCAACGATATTATCTCCAGCTTGTGCTAAGTTTTGAATACACATTGCTGACGCTGCTTGACCTGAACCTACTGCGCATGCTGCTACACCGCCTTCAAGCGCTGCAACTCTTTTTTCTAGCACATCAACTGTTGGGTTCATGATACGTGTGTAAATGTTACCAAACTCTTTTAGACCAAATAAATTTGCAGCATGTTCTGCATTTTTAAATTGGTAAGAAGTTGTTTGATAAATCGGAACTGCTACAGCTGTTGTAGTAGGATCAGCTCTATAATCACTACCATGTAAGCCAATAGTTTCCGGATGTTTAAAATCAGACATTGATTTTCCCCCTTATTGTTTCTCTTGTCGTTTCGTTCATTTTTTTCTCCATCTTTCTGGAGAAGAATGAACGGAGTTTAATTCTGTTCATCTTCTCCTTTTTAGTACTTCGGCATATGCCAGGTGTACAATATGGTTCAAATACCCGGTTTAATTTTAGATTGGTTCCAAAAAAAAACCACCGGCTAAAGCGGTGGTCTAAATGACTTTTGCGCTTTAGCTGGATTTATTAAGCGCCCGCAAGTTGCCTTAACTCAGCGCTAATTAATTTATAGCAATAAATTTAGGATTTTGTCAACTATCAATTAAATATTATTCCAGAACGATTTTGCAAGGTTTATTCCTGACAAATCTTTATATGCGGTTAGTCCAGTAGGGCTAGTAATGTTAATATCACCGATTAATTTTTCCTGTACGAAATCTATCCCAGCAAAATATATATTATTTTTTGCTAAAAGTTTCCCTATTACTTTACTTGTATTAACTTCTTTACTTGTTAGTTTCGTTAAGTTCGCTTTAGCACCTTTACTCATATTAGATAAAATACTACCTTTTTTTGGCACTCTAGAAATAGCACCTACAATCTTTCCTTTAATAATAAAAACTCTTTTATCACCTTTAGAAACTCCAGGTAAAAACTTTTGAAAAAATATATGATTATGCGTTTTTATTAATTTTTTTATTTTTCCAGCATTAAAAGATTTAAATAAAATAACGTTATTTCCACTAAAACCATTAATAGGTTTAGCTACAACAGCTTTATATCTTTTAAAAAAATTTCTTATCTCATTAAGATTTTCACTGATTAATGTAGGAGGCATATACCTCATAAAATTGATAGAAAAAAGCTTTTCAGAGACATTTCTTACTGCAAATGGATCATTGATTACTTTAACTTTTTTAGAAATATGGTTAAGCAAAAACGTTGTATATAAATAACGATTATCAAAAGGAGGATCATTTCTAATTAAAATTACCTTTGATTTTTCAAGATTTAAATTGATCGTTTTTAATAATGAGTAAAATTTCTTTTTACTATTAAGAATCCTAATATGCTTACATAAAGCTACAACTTTTCCATTTAAAAAACTTAAATTTTCTGGTTCAAAATAATATATTTTATATCCTCTTTTTTGCGCTTCTCTGGCTAGGAGTATGGTCGTATCTGTTTTAAGATTTACTCTTTTAAGATCAGAACCCTGAATAGCTAAAATTTTCGTCATGATTTACTAAAAAGTTTAAGTTGTTTGTTTTATTATATTGTTCAATCAATATTTCTGCTCTAGTTTTTTTATTCTTAATAATTTCCTCAATATGTTTTAAGTAGATTGTCTCATTTTTTCCGCTTTTGTTAAGCTCATTTCTTTTGTCTAAGCCTTTTTTAGAAATATCTAAAAATATTTTTGCCCAATCAATTAATTTTTTATTTTTTAGCAAAGTGTTGAATCCTTGTTTGGGCGCGTTTAAATATGCGTCCATTACTTCTTCTTTTTCCCAGTTTTTAATTATTTCATAAGTCTCATCTAAAGATCCATAAATTAATCCAGTAAAAAATGAGGGGCCGTTACAAATACAGCTAAAATTACATGTATCTAAAGATCTAAATTCTATAACTTGCTTTAATCTTATCTCAGTAAAAATAGTGCCTAGGTGATTTTCAAAATCTTCTAAAGAGGGCTTTTCTCCTTTAAGGAAATTTAAATTACCATCTAAAAAGTCTTTAAAAGTTTGACCATTAGGCGAGAAGTATTTTCCTTTTTTTTTAAGAAATAAAATTGGGTAATTTATTGCATAATCAATATATTTTTCAAAATTAAGTTTTTCAAAAGTAATTGGCATTATTCCGCCTCTATTAGTTTCTTGCCAAACTTTTCCTCTATAAGATAAATAACCTGAAGGCTTGGTTTCATTAAAAGGAGAGTTTGCAAAAATAGCAATAGTTAAGGGAGCTAAATAGTTTCCAATTTTAAATTTTTTTTCAAAATCTTCTTCAGAAGTGTAATCATAATTAATCTGAATACCGGCAGTTTTGTACATCATATCTAAACTTAATTTGCCGCCTTTTGGCATTTCTGATGTCATAATTTTGTAACGCTCTTTAGGGCTTACAGGGATTTCAATTAATTTATTAAAAGGATCGTATGCAATAGATGAAGTTGTGATAGACACAGAGCTAAAAACTTCTTTCAATTCATTGAAGTGAGAACTATTTTCTGAACAAACCAAATGTATATTTTTATAAGGTGCACCTGAAAGTTCATATTGTAACCCTGGTTCAGTAGTAATCTTTTGATTTTCTCTCTTTAAACCAATTATTTTATCTTTTTCATATTGAAGCTCCCAACCATTATTTTGTAGAAGTTCAAATACTTTTTTATCTTTTCATAATCAATTCTTTTAAGATCTTTTTTATTAAAAAGAAATTTTTCATGCTCAACACCTATCCTAAGTTGATCATCCTTTTTTATTCCGTCGGTGAAATATTTGATTAATTGGCTTTTATTTTCTATGAGTATAGGCGAATTATTAGTCAAACGTCTTTAACTCTAATACATTTCCATTTGGATCTTCAATAAAAAATGTATTCTGTTCAAAATCAGTTCCCTCAAACCTTGTGTAGGGCTTATCAATATAATTTATTTTATTGGCCTCAATATTAGACTTAATTTTATTAAAAACTTCTTTTTTTAAATGTACGCCAAAGTGCGGGACTGGAACTTGGCCCATATCTACATCATGTCTCTCTCTAGGTAGTTTCATAGATGTTTGATGTAAAGTAAGTTCGTTACCCCAAAAATCTATATCAACCCATTTGCCATCTTCACGATTACCAGTTTTGCACCCTAAAATATCGGTGTAAAAAGCTTCCGCTTTTTTTAAATCCCCAGCAGGGATTGCTAAATGAAATGAATTACTCATGCGCAATTATATATATTCTTCTTTAAATTTATCAAGTAGTCATTATATACGTATTATGATCGATTATTTAGAATCTATAAAAAAAAGGGATCCTGCGGCAAAATCTTTACTGAGTGTCATTCTCACATATCCTGGCGTTAAGGCAGTTTTCTTTCATCAAATATCTAATTTTTTTTATAAAGCTGGCTTTGACCTCGTTGCAAGAATTATTTCCCAAACGGTAAGGTTTTTTACAGGTATTGAAATTCATCCGGGAGCAAAGATTGGTAAAAATTTATTTATAGATCACGGAATGGGTGTTGTAATTGGCGAAACGTCCGAAATTGGAAATAATGTTACTATTTATCACGCAGTTACTTTGGGAGGTAGTTCACCTAGCATAGATAGTGAAAGGCAGCGTCATGAAAAAAGACATCCAACTATTGGAGACGATGTTGTAATTGGCTCTGGTGCTCAAATAATTGGTCCAATTAAAGTTGGTAATAAATCAAGAATAGCCTCAAACGCAGTAGTAGTTAAAGATGTTCCAGATAACGCAACCATGGTCGGTATTCCTGCAAAAGCAGTGAAGTTGGAAAATAAAGGAAGCTTTAGGCCTTATGGTGTTGATGATAAAGTAAAAGATGAGTAAAAAAAATTGGGATCCTAATTTAACTCCAGAGCAAAATTATATTTTAAAACAAGAAGGAACCGAACCTCCCGGAAGCAGTCCGTTAAATAATGAAAAACGAATTGGGTCTTACCATTGCGTTGGGTGTGGAACAAAATTATTCGAGTCCACCACAAAATATGAAAGTGGTTCAGGTTGGCCGTCATTTTATGAGTCTGTCCCTGGTGTGTTTGAAGAAAAAACCGATATGCACATAGGATACCCTAGAACAGAATATCATTGTAAAAAATGTGGAGGACATCACGGTCATATATTTGATGATGGTCCAAATCCGACTGGCAAACGTTATTGTAATAATGGAATTTGTCTAGTTTTTAAACCTAAATAAATAATGTCAACCCATAATTCAAAATTTTTAAATTTAGCAAAAAGCTTTCCTTTTTTAAGAAAAATTTATTTTTTCTATAATATTTATATTCGAAACTATAAGTTTTTATTCAAAAGCTCACAATTTAATGAAGATAAAAAAATTTTAAAATTATTTGATAAAGCATACAAAGGAGTCTACTTAGATATTGGATGTTATCACCCTACAAGGGTGAACAACACTTTATCTCTTTATAGAAAAGGCTGGAGGGGTATGAATATCGATTTAAATCAATTAACAATCGATATGTTTAATTACGCTCGTCCAGGGGATATTAATATTTGCGCAGCAATTTCAAATAAAGAGATTAAAAAAAAATTGTATTATTTAGGTGACTTAGATCCAAAAAATACTTTAGATTTAAAACATAAAAGTTGGCTTAAAACTACTTTTAATATTTCTAACAAAGAAATTAAAACAAGATATGTAAAGACGCTAAGATTGGAAAAAATACTTGATAAACATAATTTTAAAGAAATAGATTTTATGAATATAGACATTGAAGGTCATGAAATTGAGGTTTTAAAATCGATAAATTTCAGAAAAACAAAAGTCAATGTAATCTGTGTTGAAGTGCTCGATTACGATAAAAGAAAAAAAAAACAACTTTTAAACTTTTTTAAAGAAAATAATTATTTTCTTAAAAAAAGAGTATCTATAAATTATATATTTAAAAAAAAATCTTAATTAAAAATTAGCATTATATTAAATAAATTATCCACACAATTAAAAGGTTTTTGAATACAACCTTAAAGTAAAATATTGTGATTCTTGCCATGTCCTCTAGACCAAGGCAACATAAGTTTGTTAGATTATCATTTCATCCACCATGAAGAAGCAAATTATTTCCCTACTGATACTACTTTCATTTTCTTCGTCTCATACTTATTCTTCAGAGCATTTTTGGAAACCTGCAAAAGATGGGGACAAGATTATATTAATTAGACATGCTTTAGCCCCTGGAGGAGGAGATCCTGAAGGATTTAATATTAAAGATTGTAGAACACAAAGAAATCTAAACGAAATAGGCATCAATCAATCCAAAAAAATTGGCAAACTTTTTGAGGAAAAAAAAATTAAGATTGATCAAGTTTTATCAAGTCAGTGGTGTAGGTGCAAGGACACTGCTAAATATGCATTTGGTAAATTTAAAGAATTTTCTGCATTAAACTCTACCTTTAGCCCACCTTTTGATAAAAATAAAAAAAAACAAATTAAAGAATTGAAAAGCTTTATAAAAAATTGGGACGGGCAAGGTAAAAATTTAGTTTTGGTTACTCATTATGTTGTCATCTTAGCTATGACTGGAGAAGCACCTCGTTCTGGAGAATTAATTATCACTGATAAAAACTTTAATGTTTTATCTACAATCAATACTTTTTAGAAAAAAATTAAATATACGATTGTAAATAAAATCAAATATTCTAATGAAGTCTTAATCCTGATTAAACTACTTTTGTCACTAATTTTTGAATTTATAAAAAGTTTTATTCTTGCAAAAGCTAACTGCACCAAAATGACACTAAGAATTATTCCTAAAATTGCATGGTAAAAACTGAAATTTTTTAGTCCATAAAAACAAGC
>CACBIC010000017.1 GCA_902539235.1 uncultured Pelagibacteraceae bacterium
TAAGAGCAGCATCAAAAGAGCAAGTTGAGAGTTTAGGTGGTAAATTTTTGACTGTTGAACAAGCAGAAGATATGGAAACAGCAGGTGGATATGCAAAGGAAGCTACAGACGATTATAAACAAAAACAAGCTGAAATGATGAAAGAAGCACTTAAAAAAAATGATATAGTCATTTGCACTGCACTAATTCCTGGTAAACCCGCACCAAGAATATTAACTGAGGATTTAGTAAAGTTGATGAAACCTGGCTCTATAGTTTACGATTTAGCAGCAGAACAAGGAGGTAACTCTGCATATTCAGAATCTGGAAAAATAAATACAGTTCAAGGAATTAAAATTATAGGTGTAAAAAATCTAATGAATAGCTTACCGCTAACTGCCTCAAGTTTATATGCTAAAAACTTGTTTAGTTTCATAAGAAATTTATATAGTAGAGAAAAAAAAGATTTTAATATTAATTTAGAGGATGAAATAATTATAAAGTCACTAATAGAGAAAGTTTAATTATGGAAATAGATCCATTTATATTTAGGTTAAGTATATTCATTCTATCAATTTTTATAGGATATTATGTTGTCTGGAGTGTTACACCGTCTCTACATACACCTTTAATGTCTGTAACAAACGCAATTTCATCTGTCATAATTGTTGGTGCTATAATAGCAGCATTAGCTGGATCATCTGAAAGCGTGTTTGGTACATCAAGCATTTTTGGATTTTTAGCAATTGTTTTAGCTGCAATAAATATTTTTGGCGGATTTTTAGTAACTCAAAGAATGCTTCAAATGTATAAAAAAAAGAAAGATAAAAAGAAATGATATCTGCAAATTTATCAGCAATTTTCTATTTAATCTCAGGAATACTATTTATTCTTGCTTTAAGAGGATTGTCATCTCCGGATACATCAAGACAAGGAAATTATTTCGGAATTGCAGGTATGGTAATTGCAATTGTAGTAACATTTTTATCAGTAGGAAATTTTTCTACGTCATTAACTTTTGTAATAATTTTCCTTTTAATTGGTGGGTTAATTGGGGCTTTTATTGCTTTTAGAATCCCAATGACTGCAATGCCAGAATTAGTTGCAGGTTTTCATAGTTTAGTTGGTTTAGCAGCAGTTTTTGTTGCTATAGCAGCTTTTCTAAACCCTGAAGCTTTCAACTTAGGATTTGTTGGGAAAATTAAACTAGCAAGTTTAATAGAAATGTCTATTGGTGCAGCAGTAGGAGCAATAACTTTTTCTGGATCTATAATAGCTTTCCTAAAATTAAGAGGAATAATGTCAGGTTCCCCAATAACTTTTGGCGGCCAACATCTTTTAAATTTAATACTAGGCATAGGAATTTTTGTTTTAATTTATTTTTTATGCATATCACAGTCAGCAAATATTTTTTGGACAGTAATAATGATTTCTTTCCTTGTTGGCATTTTATTAATTATTCCTATAGGCGGTGCCGATATGCCAGTAGTAATTTCAATGTTAAACTCTTACTCAGGTTGGGCTGCAGCTGGAATTGGTTTTACTTTAGAAAATACTGCTTTAATTATCACAGGTGCACTCGTGGGTTCTTCAGGAGCAATACTATCTTATATAATGTGTAAAGCTATGAATAGATCCTTCGTAAGTGTTATACTTGGAGGTTTTGGAGCAGATAGTTCCTCAGATAACACAAAGCAGAAGAAAGACCAAAAACCTGTTAAGAGTGGAAATGCAGAAGATGCAGCTTTTTTAATGAAGAATGCTTCATCAGTAATCATCGTTCCAGGTTATGGAATGGCAGTAGCGCAAGCTCAACATGCTTTAAGAGAGATGGTAGATAAATTAAAAAAGAACGATATTAAAGTTACATATGCCATACACCCTGTTGCTGGAAGGATGCCTGGACACATGAATGTTCTTTTAGCTGAAGCAAATGTCCCTTATGATGAAGTTTTTGAGTTAGAAGATATAAATAATGATTTTGCCAATTCCGATGTCGCATTTGTAATTGGAGCAAACGATGTAACAAATCCCGTGGCTAAAACAGACCCTAAAAGCCCAATATTTGGTATGCCAGTACTTGATGTTGAAAAATGTAAATCAGTTTTATTTGTTAAGCGAAGTTTATCGCCTGGGTATGCTGGAATAGATAATGAATTATTTTATAAAGATAATACATTAATGCTGTTTGCAGATGCAAAAAAAATGACAGAGGATATTGTTAAAAATCTAGATTAATGAAAACAAAGATATTCTGCGATATAGCTGATTATGAAACAATTAAATTTTTTAACAATAAAACTTTAGTTGATGGTTTTACGACTAATCCAAGTTTAATGAGGTCTGCAGGAGCAAAAAATTACAAAGACTATTCTTTAAAAATTTTAAAGGTTTGTAAAAAAAAACCAATTTCTTTTGAAGTATTCGCTGATAATTCAAATGACATGCTCAAACAAGCTTATGAGATTAATTCTTGGGGTAAAAATGTTTATGTAAAAATCCCAGTCGTAAATTCAAAAGGAAAGTTTACCGGTTCCATAATTGAGGAATTAAGCTATAAAGGAATTAAACTAAATATTACTGCTGTTTATACGTATGAACAAACTAAAAAGATTTATAAAAAATTATGTAAAAAAACCAAATCTATTATTTCTATATTTGCTGGAAGAATGGCAGATAAAGGTAAAGATCCACTTCCGATATTCAAAAAAAGTATTTCTTTAACTAAAAGGAATAAAAATATTGAAATTCTTTGGGCTAGTACTAGAGAAGCTTACAATTACATTCAAGCTAAACAAATTAATTGCAATATAATTACTATGCCTCCCAAAGTAATAAATCAAATAAATGGATTTGGAAAAAGTTTTAATTCTATGACACTTGATACTGTTAAAGGTTTTTTAAACGATAGTAAAAAATCAAGATTTAGTCTTTAAGAAGCCTTAGCTTTTGCCCTTGATAGTCTTTTTCTCTCATTTGGATCTAAAATTAATTTTCTAAGTCTACATGATTTTGGTGTGATTTCTAAAGCTTCATCGGTATTTAATAAACTTAATTGTTCAGCAATAGACATTTTTCTTACCGGAGTTAAAACTATATTTTCATCCGTGTTTTGTGTTCTCATATTTGTTAATTTTTTTCCCTTCATAACATTAATCTCAAGATCACCAGATTTAGATGAAATACCCACAATCATACCTTCGTAAACTGGGTCATTGTGAGTTACAAGCATTTCACCTCTTGCTTGTAAATTGAAAATAGCAAACGCAACTGCTTTACCAGTTTCCATAGATATCAGAGCACCATTCCTTCTGCCTTCCATCTCACCAGTGAAGTCTCCGTAAGAATGAAAGATTCTATTTATTACTCCTGTACCTTTAGTTAAAGTTAAAAATCTACTTGTATAACCCATTAAACCTCTGGTAGGCGCAAGAAAAATCAATCTTTTTTTATTTTTTCCAGTATCTTTTAATTCAATTAATCTACCTTTTCTTCTATTCATCGAGTCAATAATTCTTGATGAGTATTCTTCGTCAAGATCCATTGTAATCTCTTCCATAGGCTCTAGTTTTTTTCCATTATTTTCTTTTATTAAAACTTTGGGAGGACTCACAGTCATTTCAAATCCCTCGCGTCTCATCTGAGTCAAAAGAATTTCTAACATTAATTCACCACGTCCACTGATTGAAAAAGAGTCTTTATTTTCATTTTCTGCAAAATTGACTCCAACGTTATTTTCGGCTTCTAATATTAAACGTTCACGTATTTGTGTGCTTGTCAATTTATTCCCTTCAATGCCTGCTAATGGAGAACTATTAACTGTAATTGTAATTGACATGGTTGGAGGATCTATGGGAGTAGCACTTATTGGCTCATTTAATTCTAAATCACAAATTGTATCTGCAACATTAGCTTTTTCTAGTCCGGCTATAATGACAATATCTCCTGCTTCTCCTACTTCAATTGGAACTTTCTTAGTTCCTTCGTATCTGAAAATTTTTGTCAATCGTCCCTCATCTACTTTTTTACCCTCTAAATTTATTGCTTTAATCTGTTGATTAGCTCTCGCTGTCCCTTGAGCTATTTTTCCCACTAAACTTCTTCCTAAAAAACTGTCTGCATACAGTAAAGTAGATAGCATTGCGAAAGGCTTAGTTTTATCTGCAATAGTTGGCTTTACATGATTTAAAATTAAATTTAAAAGAGGCTGTAGATTTTCTCTTGGTCCGTCTATCTCTTTTGTTGCCCATCCAGACCTCCCGCTAGCGTACAATACAGGAAAATCTAATTGCTCGTCATTAGCATCTAAATTAACAAAAAGATCAAATGTTTCGTCCAAGACCTCATTAGCTCTTTGATCAGCTTTATCTAATTTATTTATAATTACTATAGGCTTTAAACCCTGTTTTAAAGCTTTTGAGAGAACAAACTTTGTTTGAGGCATAACGCCCTCAGCTGAGTCTATTAATAACAAAGCACCATCAGCCATATGCAATACTCTCTCTACTTCTGCAGCAAAATCTCTATGTCCTGGTGTATCGATAATATTAATTCTTGAATTTTTCCAATTTATTGAAGTTGGTTTGGCCAGAATTGTTATACCACGTTCCTTTTCCAACTCTCCAGAATCCATTATTCGTTCTTCGACATTTTCATTTTCTCTAAATGACCCACTTTGTTTCATCAAACTGTCGATTAATGTTGTTTTACCGTGGTCAACGTGAGCTATGATTGTGATATTTCTAATTTCGCTTATCATTTGGTTGCGGGGGTAGGATTTGAACCTACGACCTTCAGGTTATGAGCCTGACGAGCTACCAGACTGCTCCACCCCGCGTTAAATTATTTTTTCTTAATATTTATTGCTTGGAGTTTATCTTTTTCCTCTTTAATATCGTAAATAATTTTTTGCTCTTCTTTTAAAACTCTAAGTTTTGACTCTTCAAGTGCTGATACGTGTAGAAAAATATCTTTTTTAGTTTTGTCGTCTGTTATAAATCCATAACCTTTTTTGGCGTTAAACCATTTTACTTTACCAGATGGCATTTTTAGTCCCTTCATTTTATTTAAATTAGTATCTATTTTTAAGTTTTTGGAGCTTCTTAATTCTTTTAAGATTTTCAGTTTGAACTCTTTTTTTGCGTTCAGATGGCTTTTCATAAGTACTTTTCATTTTCATAACTTTAAAAAAACCCTCTTTTTGTAGTTTTCTTTTTAGTACCCTGATAGCTTGTTCTACATTATTATCTTTTACGTCTATTTTAATAAAAACCTCCAGTTAATTTTTATGGTTGTTATCATTAGATAACTAGTTTGTCTAGACTGAAGCTGCTTGAGCCTTTTTTTCCTCTCTAATTTTAGCTTTTCGCTCTCGTTCAACTCTCCTTTTCGCTTTATCCAAACTTTTCTGAAATGCCTCCTGTGTACATAAAGCTAGAATTACAGGGTCTCTAGGTTTTAAATTAGAAAAATTCCAATAACTTCTTTTTCTGATCAAAGATACTGTTCCTTTGGTACTACCAACAAGTTTTGAGATTTGGCCATCGGTAAGCTCCGAAGCATTTTTACACAACCATAATATTGCGTCTGGTCTATCTTGTCTTTTTGATAATGGAGTATATTTTGGTTTTTTTCTCTCTTTAACTTCGACTTCATCTAACTTTTTAATTAAGCTTAATTTTTTATTTGGATCTTTTGAGCAAATTTCTATTTCTTCTCTGGAAAGTTGACCTGCTAATATTGGATTGTAAGCTTTAATGCCTTTCGCCACATCTCCATCAGCTATACCTTTTATTTCTAATTCGTGTAAGTTGCAGAATTCAGCGATTTGCTTAAAAGTAAGTGTTGTATTTTCAACTAGCCAAACAGCAGTTGCTTTCGGCATAAATGGTGTTTCAGGCATAAATTATTTTTTATTTCGAAGATTGCTAAATTTTTTATTATATTTACTTACTCTTCCTTTATCCAAAATTTTTTGAGCACCTCCAGTCCAAGCAAAGTGAGATTTTGGGTCAATGTCTAACTTCAGGGTATCATTTTCTTTTCCCCAAGTTGATCTTGTTTCAAATTCAGATCCATCTGTCATGACAACTTTTATTTTGTGATATTTTGGATGCAAGTTTTTTTTCATTTGCAAGTTTTTATATTAATAATTGTTTTTACTCAATATCTTTTTTAATTATTAGACCTCTCAATTCTTCATGAATATTGGAATTTGATGCTAAAATATTCTTTTTTAATGGTGCGTTGGCATCTTCCTCAAAAAAATCAATAAATCCTCCAGCTTCTTTTAAAATAATAATCCCAGCTGCAATATCCCAATAGTTTAGCTCTCTTTGCCAATAACCATCAAATCTACCACAAGCCACATAAGCTATATCTAAGGCAGCGCTTCCAAACTTTCTTACATTAGAAACATTTTTTGAGACATTAATATATTCAGAAAAAATTTTATTTTTAATTTTGCTGGCTCCTTTAGGGCCGCCAGTTACTATTAGAGCATCATTTATTTTCTTTTTATTGGAAACTCTTATTCTTGTATTATTGAGGTAAGATCCATTACCTTTTTCAGCACAAAACATTTCATTCATAATAGGGTTAAATATAACACCACATTTAACTTCACTATTTTCCTCATAAGCTATTGATATTGCAAATTGAGGTATGCCATTCAAAAAGTTCATTGTTCCATCTATTGGATCAATTATCCATCTATTATTCAAATTAGATTTATTTATTATTCCCGTTTCTTCAGTTACTATGCCGTAATCTGGGTGAGCTTTTTGTAATTCGTCTATTATAATTTTTTCAGTTCTTTTATCTGCTGATGTTACAAAATCTCCAGGACCTTTAGTTGAAACTTGTAAATTTTCTATTTCTCCAAAATCTCTTATAAGCGATCTCGAAGCCTTCATACATGCTCTTGTTATTAAATTTATTTGAGAAGAATCTAATCTCATTCATTGACTCTTTTTACATATTCAAGTGTTCGAGTATCAATAATTATTTTTTCTCCACTTTCTATAAATGGCGGGACATTAATTTTGATACCACAATCAAGAAGAGCAGGTTTATAAGAGGATGAAGCTGTTTGGTTTTTAATAGCAGCATCCGTAGTTTCAATTATACATTCAATATTGTTTGGTAACTCAATTGATATCGGCTTATCTTCCATAAAAGAAATTGTGACTTCTAAATTTTCTTTTAATAATTTATACTGTTCTCCAGCTATAGATTTCGATATTTCTACTTGTTCGTAAGTGTTGTTATCCATAAAATGGCAACTATCTCCATCTAAGTACAAAAAATTAAATTTTCTTTCATCAACTTCAGCTTTTTCTACAGTTTCGCTTGATCTAAATCTTTCATTCAGCTTTGTACCTTTGATGACACTTTTTAATTCTACTTGATTAAAGGCCCCACCTTTCCCAGGCTTCACATGCTGAGTTTTAAGAACATTCCAATAATCATTTTTATGTTCAATTATCATTCCAGGTTTTATTTCAATAGCAGTTATTTTCATTTGAATTTTCTAATCGCAAGTTCTGGTTTTAATTTGGGGTTATCCCAAATAAAACTTGATATTGCAATATATTTTGCTCCTGCTCTTATTAATTTTTTGTAATTTTTATTATTTATTCCACCTATTGCAACAATAGGTTTTTTTACGTTCTTTTTTGCCCATCTCAAAATATTAAGATTAGCCTTTATTGCATTTTGCTTAAGTTTGGATTTAAAAAAAGATCCAAAAGCAATATAATTTGCTTTATTTTTAATTGCATTAGTTGCAAGTTTTTTTGAGTTATGACATGTGATACCAAATATTTTGTTTTTGAGCTTTTTTCTAGCTTTAAAAAACGATCCATCGTTTTGACCCATATGACATCCATCAGCATTCATCTTAGATGCTAAAATAAAATTATCATTAATGATAAACTTAACTTTATGCTTAGCGGTAATTTTTATAATTCTTTTAGAGAAATTAAGAAGTTTTTTTTGACTCAAATTTTTTAATCTTAATTGAAAAAACTTCACATTCTTAAACGACAATACTTTATCTAGAGTAGCGAAAAAATTGTGATCAATTTTATTAGGTGAAATTAAGTATACTAATTTCTTCAAATGTCTTAGGCCGCAAATTCTTTCTCTAATTCTTCAGACCACTCCCCTTTAGATGACAGACCGTTCATTTTAGCTCTATGGTTAAAGGCTTTTTGAATATTTTCTGTATTTTCTTGATTTTTTCCAAATTCCTTTAATGCACTTGCTTGCAACCCTCTTCCATAAGAGAAAGTAATTAAAAAATTACTATCATTTATTTTGTTTATTTCATTAAGATTTTTACTAGACTCAATTTCAGACTGACCGCCCGATAAAAAGGCAATTCCGGGAACATCACTTGGAACATTTTTCTTTAAGCAGTCTAAAGTTTTTATTGCAATATATTTTGCATCAGATTTATCTTTGCACTCCGAGCCAGGTGTAATCATATTAGGTTTAAGAACAGTTCCTTTCAAATCAACTTTATGCATTTCTAGTTCGTTATAACACTCATTAAGTACGTTTGTTGTAACTTGATAGCATTTATTAATGTCATGTGAACCATCCATCAAAACTTCTGGTTCGACTATCGGTACCATTTTAGCTTCTTGAACTAAAGCAGCGTATCTTGCTAATGCGTGGGCATTAGACTTAATAGATTGGGCAGATGGAAATTTATCTGAAATTTTATAGACAGCTCTCCATTTTGTAAATCTCGCACCCAAATCATAATACTCCTTTAATCTTTCGCGTAAACCATCTAAACCCTCTGTTACAGTTTCATCATTAGATCCGGCAAGAGGTTTAGCACCTTTATCAACTTTAATTCCTGGTACAGCCCCATGTTTAGATATTAATTCTGGAATTGATGGACCCAAGGTAGTTTTTTGTCTTATTGTTTCATCAAATAAAATTACTCCCCCAATAAAATCTTTCATAGCACTTGAATTAAAAAGAGTTTGTCTAAAATTTAGTCTATTTTTTTCTATGTTTTCAACATTTATATTTTTAAATCTTTTAGCTATTGTTCCAGTACTTTCATCTGCAGCAAGGATACCTTTTCCTTTAGCGCACATTTTTTTAGCTATTTCATTTAATGTCATAGCGATTATTTATTTTAAAACACTTATACCAGGCAAGTCTTTTCCTTCTAAGTACTCTAAAAATGCTCCTCCTGCTGTTGATAAGTGAGAGAAAGTAAGTTTATCATTACTTTTGTTTATTGCTGCGAGAGTGTCTCCACCTCCAAGAATAGATATTAAAGATTTTTCAATAGTATTTTTAGAGATATTTTCTGCAATCGATAATGTACCTTTTAAGAAGTTCTTATTTTCAAAATACCCTGCTGGTCCATTCCAGAGAACAGTATTTGACTTGTTTATCATTTCTTGAATTTTTTTTATTGTATTGAAGCCAATATCTAAAATTATTTCATTTTCTTGGATTTCATCAATATTTTTATTTTTACCGGATCCTTCATAATCTGTTCCTACCATGCAATCTTCAGGTATTAATATTTTACAACTATATTCCTCTGCTTTTTTATATATATTAGCTATTATTTCTTTTGTATTTTTTTCAATTAAAGATTTACCAACTTTTAAATTCTTCTGAACGAAGAAATTATTGGCCATTGCCCCAACAATTACTATATTGTTTACTTTTTTTAAAAGATTAGTAATAACATTAATCTTTGTGGAAATTTTTGATCCTCCGATAATGCAAGTGACTGGTTCTTTTTTATTTTTTATAACAAGATTTATTGCTTTTATTTCTTTTTTTAATAATGGACCAGCATAACTTTTTTTTACGAATTTTGTTATACTATGTACAGAGGCTTGTTTCCTATGGGAGCATGAAAATGCATCATTAATATAAATGTCACCAAGTTCACCTAACTTTTTTGAAAAATCTTGGCCATCTTCGGTTTCTTCTTTAAAAAATCTTATATTCTCGATTAATATTACCTCACCTCCTTTTAGGTGAGAAAATTTTTCTTTAGTTTCACTATCAAAAGCTCCTCTAAAAAAATAAACATTAGTTTTAAGCGCATCTTTGAGATATTTGTAGACAGGTATTAAAGACAGGTCAGAGACATTTATTCCTTTTGGTCGACCTAAATGACTAATAATTATAATTTTTGCTTTTTTTTCAATTAGTCTGTTTATAAAAGGTAAACATAAAGTTATTCTTGTATCATCTTTTATAACTTTGTTTTTAATTGGAACATTTAAATCTAATCTAAGAATTATCTTTTGATCTTCGATTTCTAAATCGTCAGGAAAGAAATTTATTTCGCCCATCGACTTCTATTACTCTCTCAATTTTTTTTGAATAAAATTTGTTATGTCTTCCTCTGATAATCTCAAGTGTTTGTAAACTTCTTTATAAGGAGCACTTTCACCAAATTTATCTATACCTAAATTGGTACCTTTATTTTTAATATATTTTTGCCAAGACATTACACTTCCAGCTTCTAATGTGATAATCAATGAGTTCTCGTCTAAAATATCTTTCCTGTAGTCTTCAGGCTGTTTATCAAAAAGCTCCATACATGGCATTGAAACTACTTTTGAGAGGATATTGTTTTCTTTAAGATTATTCTGAACTTTTAAGGCAAGTTCTACCTCAGTACCTGAAGCAACTAATGTTACTTTGCTCTCATGCGAAGTTAAATTTACTACATAGGCTCCTTTTTCACATTTATTATCTTTAGAATTGCTTGGATTGATGTAAGGAACTTTTTGTCTCGATAAAGCAATAGCGCTTGGGGTATTTTCACTTTTTAAAGCTATTTCCCAACATTCAAATGTTTCATTAATATCCGCTGGTCTGAATACATTTAAATTCGGAATTGCTCTCAACCCAGTAAGTTGTTCTATAGGTTGGTGAGTAGGACCATCTTCACCGAGACCAATCGAGTCATGTGAAAAAACATAAATTACCTTAAGACCCATTAAAGCAGAGAGTCTAATAGAGGGTTTACAATAATCTGAGAATATTAAAAATGTTCCACCATAAGGTATTATACCTCCATAAAGCGCTAAACCATTCATAACTGCTGCCATACCATGTTCTCTAACTCCGTAATGAATATAATTCCCATTAAAATTTTTAGAGTTTATAATTTTAGAATTATTTGTTTTTGTATTATTAGAACCACTTAAATCTGCAGAACCACCTATTAATCCAGGAAGAAAAGCAGAAATTTTTTCTATAGCAGCCATCGAGCATTGTCGTGTAGCTAAACTTGGTTTAGTTTCAAAATTTTTATCTTTTTCTTGATGAATTAAAGTTTCTAAAC
>CACBIC010000018.1 GCA_902539235.1 uncultured Pelagibacteraceae bacterium
CATCTATGCTTGTTTTTAGTTTTACTATAGCCGAATAAAGATCTTCTCTTTCGTCCTCCATCTTTTTAATTTCAGTCTCATATTTTTTAGTTTCTTCATCCGCTCTTAGATTAACTGAACCAAGTGAGTCTCTCTTTTTTTTTGTTTTTTCAATTTTATCTATTTGTTCTTGAATAGTTGGCAAGTTTTCACCATCTAATTCATGTAAATCTGAAAAAGCCAAGATAGATGATTCACTCTCAATATTAAGATCATTTTTGACTGAGTATAATAAATCTTTTTTTCTATTTTCAATACCTTCAATAGTTGCTTCATTTCTAGCTTTGTTTTCTTTAAGTCCTGTAAGTTTTACCTGAATTTCTCTTATATTTTCGTTGATTGCATTGTATTTTTTCTCAGCCTCTATCAATTCAATTTCAATTTCTTGATTTCTTTTTTTGGTATTTTCAAGATTTTGTAAATTTTGACCTTTTGATGTAGCGATACGCTCAGGATTTTTCTGATTATCACCCAATTCTAATTCTATTTTATTTTTTCTATCATTTAATTCTGATATCATTTTCTCAGAATTTGTTTTAAGATTTCTCCAATTTTCTAACTCAATACTTATATTTTTAATCCTCTCTTTTCTTTTAATAGAGTCACTCTCTATAGATTTATTTTTCCCGTATTTTTCAGCATAATCTTCTTGAGAAAGAGTGATTTTCTTCACAAGTTGTTTTAAATTTTTAAACGTTTCTTTAGAAAGTTTTATATCTTTATCTATATCTTTTTCAATTTGATCTAACATTAAATCTAATTGATTTTGTAATTGATTGAGCTGTGATTTTGATGAAAGAAGTTCTTTTGAAGAAGTAGTTTCAACTTCCAAAAGTTTATTTTCAGTATTTAATAAATCTTCTTTTTCCTTTGATATCCTTTTCTCATTAAGATCCGCATCAAGAGATATGCTTTTTTCACGTTCTAAATCAGAGTTTACTGTTTTGAATGATTTTTCAAGTTTTTCTTGAAGAGCCTTAACTCTAGTTTCCTCTTCGACGAGATTTTTTATATCTAAATTTATTTTTTGAAGAGTTGCAGCACTTTCCATTTTTTTATCTCTTAAAGGAGCAAGCTTTTTATTTTCTTCATCTAGTAAAGTGTTGTTATGATTAAAATCAATATTGATAGCGCTTATCTCATCATCGAGCTCACTTAATTTTTCTAAAATTTGTTTTTTATCCTTTTCTATTTCTTTAATTTTTAAAAAATATAACCCAGCTTCAATTTTTTTAATCTCTTTAGAAATTTCTTTATATCTGGTAGCTTCTTCTGCTTGCTTTTTTAAGTTATCAAGCTGTTTTTGTTGTTGTCTCTTTAACTCATCTGCTCTCTTTAGATTATTTTCAGCTGCATTTAATCTCGTTTCTGCCTCTTGTCTTCTAGCGTGAATACCAGAAATACCTGCTGCCTCTTCAAGAATTGTTTTTCTTTCAATTGGTTTAGCAGTTACTAGTTGACCTATTCTACCTTGACTAATAAGAGAGGGTGAATGAGCACCCGTTGAGAGGTCAGCAAAAAAAGTTTGAACGTCTCTTGCCCTAACTTCTTTATCGTTTATGTAATATTTTGAACCTTTATCTTTTTCAATTTTCCTTTTAACTGATATTTCTTCAAATTCTTTATATTGAACTGGACCACTTTTTTCTAAATTGTCTAATAATATTTTTACTTCTGAAATATTCTTTGAAGGAAGATTAGAAGTTCCAGAAAATATTACATCTTCCATCCCAGAGCCCCTCATACTCTTTGCAGAATTTTCTCCCATACACCATCTTAATGCTTCAACAATGTTGGATTTTCCACAGCCATTCGGTCCAACTATGCCAGTTAAGCCTTTTTCAATCAAAACAGTTGTCTTTTCCGAAAAAGATTTAAAGCCTGTCATTTCTAAATTTTTAAATTTCATCTAAAGTTTTTTTTCTATAGCTTTTTTAAATTGATTATAATTAACTTTACCAGTGTATTTTTTTTCATTGATAATAATAGTTGGCGTAGACTCTATTTTATATTTTTTTTGAGCATTAATTCTTTGATTTAAAATTTCATCTTGTGCTTTGTCATTCTTTAAACAATTATCCATTTTTTCGATTTCAAAATCAATTTCTACCCCAACTTTTTTTAATAATTCATTTATTTTATTAATGTCTGATCCAACTGCCCATTTTTTTTGTTCTTTATAGTATTTCCCCAATAGTTCAAATTTTTTCTTATTATCATTATGACACCTAACAACTATCTCAGCATTCAATGCTGCTAAATCTAACGGGAATGCATGGTGTTCAAATTTTACTAAACCTTTATCGATAAAATCGTCTTTTAAATTATCGAATATTTCAGCATGAAAATTTGCACAATGTGGACAAGTCAAAGATGAAAAAACTTTAACGACTACTTTAGCATCAGGATTACCAATACTTAGAACTTTACCTTCAGCGTTAGTTGAAAATATGATTACAAATAAAAATGATATTTTTAGAATGTATCTACCTATTTCTCTCATTGTAAGCTTTCAATAAACTATTTAAAGACCCTTTTAATTGATCGTCATTTACTTTATTTATTTTTTCCTCAATCTTATTAATATTTTTTAGTTTTGGAAAACTTTCACGATTTTTTACCACTTTATCTCGAACAGTTTTTAATGTCACGTTACTAATATATTTATAGCCAAAAAAACTATTAATTTTATCGATAATTTGGTTTTTTTCATATTCAACTTCAAGTTCTTTACCGTGTATGACGTTCAAAATCAAAGTGCTATCTTTCATTTCTTTTCCCATTTTCACAGTGACCGGATAACATGCATCAGAAATTTTTTTACTAACCATACGGGTCCAGTTATCAACTATATTTGAGTAGTTATATCCATTTTTTTTTAAATGTTTTTTTAAAGTTTTTGGAATAGAATTTGAAAAGGGACGAAGTCCTTGCATGAAAGTTGACGATTTATTATTATTTTTATTATGCATATTGATAAGACTTTACCAAAAAAAATTTTAGCTTGGTACGATAATAGCAAAAGGAAACTGCCTTGGCGTGTTGGCAAAAAATCACCTAAAAAGCTATATTATAGGCTTTTAAGTGAGTTTATGTTGCAGCAAACTCAAGTAAAAACCGTTATTCCTTATTTCAATAAATTCACGAAAAAATTTAAAACGATTAAAGCTTTATCAAAAAGCAATGAGAGAGAAATCTTAAAAATGTGGGAAGGACTTGGTTATTATAGAAGAGCAAGAAATCTTTTGGCATGTTCTAAAATTTTGGTACAAAATTATAAATCTAGATTACCAAGATCAATAATTGAAATAAAAAAACTTCCAGGAATAGGGGACTATACCGCAAATGCATTATTAGGATTAGTTTATAATGAACCAAGAATAGCAGTTGACGGAAATGTAAGAAGGGTATTCTCAAGAAATTTAAATATTGAAGAAAATAAAATAAATTTCGATAAATTTATTAAAAAAAATAAAAAAAAATTCTTTATTACAAAAAGAAATGATGATTTTATCGAGGCTTTGATGGAATTTGGCGCATTAATATGTAAACCAAAAGACCCAAACTGTCTTACGTGTTGTTTGAATAAAACATGTAAGTATTTTAAATCTAGTAAGAAAATTAAGAATATAAAAAACAAAATGAGTAAAAGTAAAAACTATGATATTTTTTGTTATATCAATACAAAAAAACAAATTGCATTAACCAAAAATAATCAAATTAGCTTTTTGAAAGACTTTAACATACCTGAAATAAAGGAGACTAATAATGTCTCAAATAATCAAAATTGGATATTTCTTAAAAATTACAAAAATTCGATTTCGAATCTGAAACTAAATATAAATTTATATTATAAATTTTCAAAAAAAATTCCGCGTACGTTTAATTGGTATTCTTTAAAAGAAAATAAAGAATTCATTCCAAGTTTTACAAAAAGAATATTTAGGCAAGTATCAACTTTATTTTAATGAAAAAAAAAATAGCAATTATCGGCTCGGGTATAGCAGGTTTAACTCTTGCTAATTTAATAAAGAAAGAGTCAGATCACGAATTTATGTTGTATGAAAAACTAGAAAGTTTATCACTTGATGATGGGTATGGAATTCAACTTTCAACAAATAGTATAAAAATTTTAAATAAAATTGGATTTAGTAAAATAAACGATAAGAAAATATTTCACCCTAAAGGGGTCGACTTTTACAATATTCAAAATAAAAAAATTTGTGATTTAGATTTGACACAATTTAATACCGACCAGAACAAATATACGACACTACAAAGATCAACTTTAATAGAGTTTTTGAAAGATGATATTTATACGCAACACCTTAGATTTGGAAAGAAAATAAAAGAGGTTTCTGAACTTAAAGGTAAAGTGCTAATTAAATTTGAAGATAACACTAATGATCTTGTCGACATAGTTGTAGGAGCCGATGGTATTTTCTCAAATACAAGATCCTTTTTTGAAAAGAAAAAAAATGAACCGAAATTTAAAAAAGCTGTAGCTTTACGAATAATACTTAAAACAAAATCTGAGTTGAATATTGATGAGGAAAAAATAAGTCTAATGATGGGAAAAAATTGCCATATTGTGATTTATCCGGTAAATCAAAATAAAGAGCTTAATCTTGTCAGTATTATAAGAGATAAAAAGTACGACCCGGATAATATTAAAACATTGGTTAATAAAGTTGTCACTCAAAATTCTAATTTAGAAAAAGTTTTTGAAGGAGATTTAAAATCTTGGCCTTTATATTTTACACCCAAAATACTTCCGTCTACAAATAGCAAAGTTTTTTATATTGGAGATGCTTTTAATGGATTTCTACCAACTTTAGCTCAAGGCGCAGGGCAATCGATAGAGAGTGCCTACGAGTTATTTAATTTAATCAGAGACGATAAAGCAGAAATTCAAAATACTTATTTTAAAGAGAGATCAAGAAGAGCAAAGATAGTAAAGAGAAGATCGAATATTAATTTTTTTGTTTTTCATTTTTCTAGCTCAATTATGCAAACATTAAGAAACTTTTTCATGAAGTTTCTTGTTAAAAGAAAAAGCTTTGTTAATTCTTATTTAGGAATAGTTTATAAAAATTAAATTTGTTTGCTCGCAATAAATTTTTGCCTTAAATTATCAATCAGTACAGTCGATCCGTTTAAATTATAATGCCAATAAGTCCAACCATTATAACTTTCTGCCCCCATTATTTTTGCTGCGATTTTATGTATTGATCCCTCTGTATCCTTATATTTTATACTTCCATCAGCCATTATTTTTGCATTAATCTTTTTCTTTTGATCAAACAAAGATGTTCCAGGTTTAATTATTCCCAATTCTACAAGTGAACCAAAAGGTATTCTAGGCTTTGATTTGTTATTTTCAATAGTATCTAGGTAGTCATCAGCTATTGTTTCGGTCTTGTATATTCTTTTTTTAGCTGCTTCGAAATATTTTTTATCTTTTTCAATCCCATAATAATTTCTACCTAATTTTTTAGATACGACAGCAGTGGTTCCTGTGCCTAAAAAAGGATCAAAAACAGCGTCACCTTTATTAGTAGTTGCTAATACAATTCTATGAAGAAGAGCTTCTGGCTTTTGCGTAGAATGTATTTTTTTTCCATTTTTCTTTAGTCTCTCTTTTCCATTACAAATAGGCAATATCCAGTCCGATCTCATCTGCAAATCATCATTTAAACACTTGAGAGATTGATAATTAAAAGTATATCTAGATTTTTTAGTCTTTGATGCCCAAATAAGGGTCTCGTGTGCATTAGTAAATCTTGTTCCTCTAAAATTTGGCATTGGATTATTTTTTCTCCAAATAACATCGTTAAGCAACCAATAACCTAAATTTTGTAAATGATATCCTAATCGAAAAATATTATGATAAGAGCCTATTACCCAAATAGATCCATTATCCTTTAAAACTCTTTTGCATTCTGTTAACCAAGATTTACAAAATTCATCGTAATGTTTGAAACTATTAAATTGATCCCATTTATCATTAACACCATTTACTTTGCTAGAATCTGGACGTGTTAATTTTTCACCAATTTGCATGTTGTAAGGTGGATCAGCAAAAACTAAATCAAAAGTTTTGTCTGGAATTTTTTTAAGTTCCTTTAAACAATCACCATTAATAATTTTGTTAGAAAATTTTAACATTTTCTTGATTCAACTTTAAATTGAATCAAGGGTCAAACGATTTTAGAAAAAAAATGAGTCTTTTTGTGTTTGAGATTCTTAACTCGACAATATCTTGTGTATCGGTTTAAAACCTTTTCTATGGTGTGAGGTAACACCATATTTTTTTAAACCTTCAAAATGAGCTTTAGTGCCATATCCAAAATTTCTATCCCAGGCATAATTAGAAAATTTTTTAGATAATCTTATCATGAATCTATCTCGGTAAACTTTTGCAATAATTGAGGCTGCACTTATGACTTTAATTTTTTCATCTCCATTTATAATTGTTTTATAATTTTTTAGACCCTTTGGAGCAAAATTCCCGTCTATTAAGGTTAAACCTGGTTTTATTTCAAGCTTTAAAATTGCTCTCTTCATAGATAGTAAAGATGCTTGTAAAATGTTTAAATTTAAGATTTCTTCGACAGAGGCAATTCCCAGTGCATAATAAGAATTTTTCTTAATATGCTCAGAAATTTCCTTTCTTTTATTAAATGATATTTTTTTTGAGTCCTTTAAAAGATTTAAGTTTATACTTTTCTTAAGTACAACAGCAGCAGAAACTACTGGACCTGCAAGGCAACCTCTACCTACTTCGTCTACGCCAGCTATTATCAATTCTTTCAATTATATATTGAGTTTATTTTTCTTTTCTCTAATCATTTTTAAATCAATCCAGGCCATTTTTTTTTGAGCTGGTTGCCTCATTAAAAACGCAGGGTGAAAAGTAATTATCACTGATGTTTTACAACTTCCAAATTTTTTTTCTATCCACTTTCCTCTCATTTTAGAAATAACAACATTATTCCCAATTAGCGCATTCATAGCGGTACTACCAAGTAGCACAAGTATTTTTGGGTTAATGATTTCAATATGTTTTGTGATAAATGGCAAATATCTTCTAATTTCTTCTTCTGTTGGCTTTCGATTCTCAGGAGGTCTATAATTTACAATATTAGATATATATACTTTTTTTCTATCTAAATTAATTGCCGCCAACATTTTATCTAGTAACATCCCGGCTCTTCCGACAAAAGGCAAACCCTCCTGATCCTCGTTAGCACCCGGGGCTTCGCCTACTAACATAATTTTCGATTTAGGATTTCCATCACAGAATACCATGTTCTTTGCTTGTCGTTTTAGGTTGCAGTTTTTCAGTTCAATAATTGAGTTTTTTAATAGTTCTAAGTTATTAGATTTATCCTCTGATATCTCAAAATTATCTTTTTTATATCTGTTGATTGCCTTATTATTAAAAATTAAATTATGATTAATTAATTTATAATATTGTATTAATTTAATTGAATTAGACATATTTTTTTTAAACATAAATTATGAATATTTTTGCACTAATTAGTAAGATTATAGGACATTTATTATTTGTCATTATTTTTATTTTTTTTTCCACACTTCAAGCAAAAGAATACAAAAAATTTAGTAAAGCAGACTTTGTTTCAGATTATTTTTCTGGAATATTGCTTTTAAATCAAAGTAAATATCATGACTCGTATAAATATTTAAAAAAATTAGAAGGTTTGGAGGAGAGTCATCCAACATTTTCATCAAAATATCTTTATTCATTAGTTAACTCAGGAAATTTTTCTCAAGCAGTAAGTTTTTCAAAAAAGCTGGATAGGGAGAACAAAGGTAGTTTTGAAAGTGATTTGATTATAGGCATACACTATCTTAAAAAGTCAAAATACGAACTTTCTAGTAAATATTTTTCAAAAGCAAAAAAAAGTAATCCAAGAACACCACTGGATAGTTATATTGCCGATAGTCTAAATAATTGGTCATACATAAGGAATAATGACTTGAATGGTGCTTTAGCAAAATTAAATCAGCTTGATGATCGATTTGAAAATTTAAAAAAGATACAAGCTGTTTTTTTAAATTGTTTTTTTAAAGGCAAAGATACCAAAATTACTTTTGAGAAACTTATCTCAAATAAACAAACAGATTTTTCAAGATATCATTATTTTTATGCAAAATTTTTAAATAGTTCTGGAGAAAGAGAAAAAGCAAAAAAAATTATTTCTGATGCATTAATTAAATATCCAAGAAATTTATTACTTAATCAGTATAAAATTGACTTAGAAAGTTTAGAAAATAGTTTTAATTTTGACTGTGAAAACGAAACAGATGTAGTAG
This sequence comes from uncultured Pelagibacteraceae bacterium, assembly GCA_902539235.1. Taxonomy (GTDB): domain Bacteria; phylum Pseudomonadota; class Alphaproteobacteria; order Pelagibacterales; family Pelagibacteraceae; genus Pelagilacustribacter. The sequence goes on from CACBIC010000018.1 coordinate 8,380, forward strand.
CTGAAATTATTTATATAGCTGCAAATGCTTTTTCTTCTCAATCCATGTTTCCGCTGTCCAATTTTTACTTAAATTTATCAAAATATCTGAATAATAATTTTTACGCATTTGATACTTTGCTAGCTGAAAATTTTTATAAAATTGGTGATTATTCAAATGCAAAAAAAATTTACAAAGGTTTGATAAATAAAGGTGCGGCTTTTGAGTGGTATTCAAACAAACAAATTTCAAGAATTTTATTGAAAGAGAAAAAAAAAGATAAGTCACTCAAACTTTTAAAAGAGTCTTATGATGCACTTCCTAATAAAGGAGTGTACGAAACTTTTGATTATGCAGAATTTTTAAAAAATAATGAAGAATTTAAAAACTCGATTAAATATTATAGCGAAATTTTAAAAAAAATTGACAACGAGCATCCTCTTTTTCCTGAGGTAACTGACAGCAGAGGAGTTTCATATGAAAGAACAGGAAAATGGGACAATGCTGAAAAAGATTTACTTTCTTCTTTAGAGGCTAGTCCTAATCAAGCTTACGTAATTAATTATCTTGCTTATTCTTGGATTGAGCAAGGTGTAAATATTGAAAAATCATTAAAAATGTTAGAAAAAGCAAATCAATTAAAATCTAACGATCCTTACATTATTGACTCGCTTGGCTGGGCTTTATTTAAATTAAAAAGATTTGAAGAGTCAAAAGAATATCTTCAACTTGCATTAAGATTAATGCCAGCAGATCCAATCGTAAATGATCATTATGGAGATGTTCTTTGGAAAAATGGGAATAAACTCCAAGCTAGATATTATTGGAATAACGTTTTGCAACTAGAAAATACAGAAAAAGATTTAAAAGATAAAGTTAAAGAAAAATTAGTAAAAGGTCTTTAAAGAATGATCTTAAAATCATTTGCTAAAATAAACTTATCTTTGTTGGTCAATAAAAAATTGATTGGTGGACTTCATGATCTTCAATCTATCTACTGTTTAATAAATCTATTCGACAAAATATCAATAAAAAAGATTAAAAATAAAAAAAAAGATAAGATTTTAATTAAAGGCCCATATTCTAAATATGTAAGTCAATCTAACAACTCAATAACTAAAACATTAGATTTAATGAGGAAATCAAAACTTATTTCCAATTTTTATTCGATAACAATAGATAAAAAAATTCCTGTATTTGCTGGTTTGGGAGGAGGCAGTAGTAATGCGGCTACAGTAATTAAATTTCTGATTAAAAAAAATTTAAGAAAAAAAATACTTAACCTTTTCACAAAGCAAATAAGTTCTGACCTTAATCTTTTTCTTTATGACCAAGGATATCTTAAAAATCTCCATAAAGTTTATAAAATAAAGAAAAAATATAATCTCAATTTTTTGTTAATTTATCCTAATATTAAAAGTTCAACAAAAAAAGTTTATTCAAGTCTAAAAAAATATTCAAAAAAAAAAGTACTCTCTTCAAAGCATTTTAAGTCTAAAAGTAAAATTATAGACCATTTGATAAATTCAAAAAATGATCTTCAATTAGTTGTTGAAAAAAAACACCCTATTATTCGTGAATTACTAATTGATATAAGAAAAATAAAGGGTTGCTATTTTTCACGAATGACAGGTTCAGGATCTACTTGTTATGGTTTGTTCACAAATGAAAATAGTTCAAAAGTCGCACTAAAAAAAATTAAGAAAAAATACCCTAAATTTTCATTTTTAACTGTGAAAACTATTTAAATTTATTTATTTATGATATATCAGTCATTTGTAATTGGGGCATAGCCAAGCGGTAAGGCAGCGGTTTTTGATACCGCCATCCTAGGTTCGAATCCTAGTGCCCCAGCCATAGATTTATGCTTAATCTAAGTTTTAATTTTTTTAAAAATATCAAGAGTTTTATTTTTCCTTTTTATAGAAACAAAGATTTAAAATTTATTTTCACAAAATTACAAGAAGACATTCCTGAAGATAAAGTAGCTGCAAGATTTGTAGGTGGTTGCGTAAGGAAGTATCTCACAAATGAAAAAATAGATGACATTGATATTGCAACAATTTTAACAACAGATCAGATCAAAGAAAGATTCAAAGATACAAATCTAAAAGTTATTGATACAGGAGTTAAACATGGAACTGTCACTATTGTGTCCGAAAACCACAAAGTTGAATTAACAACCTTAAGAAAAGACGTCAAAACTGATGGAAGACATGCAGAGGTAGAATATACTAATAGTTGGCAAGAAGACTCTGAGAGAAGAGACTTCACAATTAATGCAATTTATATGGATATCAATGGAAAACTTTATGATCCACAGATGGGTACAGTTGATCTTAAAAATAAAAATATCAAGTTTATTGGAGACCCGCAAAAAAGAATAGAAGAGGATTATTTAAGAATTGTAAGATTTGTAAGATTTAAAATTATGTATGATATTGCTGTTGAACCAACAACTAGTGATGCGATTAAACAAAATCTGGACGGTATCCAAAAAATCTCAAAAGAGAGAATTTTAATTGAATTACTCAAAATTTTAAGTCTAAAAAACTTTTTAACAATTAATCAAAGTAGCAATTTGAGGGAAATATTTTCAATGATATTTCCTGAATTCTTGTATTTGAACAGATTAGAAAGACTTAAAAAGATATATCAATACTCAGAAGTAAACGTAGATATTTTACTAGCAGTGATGCTAATTGATGAAAAAGAAAATCATGAATATTTTATTCACAAGTATAATGTGTCTAATAAGACTAAGGAGACCTTGGAAAAATTTAATAAAAATTTAATAAAACTCAAAAATGATAAAGAATTTTTTGAAAAAAATTTAATTAAAAATGCTTATTTTAATG
>CACBIC010000019.1 GCA_902539235.1 uncultured Pelagibacteraceae bacterium
GTCGCATTCCTTGTCTAAAGGGGTATTATCATTTTTAAACTTAGAGTTTTTAAGATTTAGTTTTCCCTCCCATGTGAATGCAAGTCCAGTTCTTCCAGACCTTGTCGGTAATACACAATCAAACATATCTATGCCCTCTTTTACAGCTCCAAGTATGTCTGAAGGAGTTCCAACACCCATTAAATACCTTGGTTTTTTTTTTGGTAAATACTTAGTGGTCTCATTTAAAATTCTAAACATATCTAGTTGTTTTTCTCCAACAGCTAAACCACCCATAGCATATCCGTCAAAATCTATTTCTAGCAATTTATTAATACTTTCAACTCTCAAATCTTTATAAAGTCCTCCTTGAGCAATACCAAATAATGCTTTGGATTTATTGTTACCAAACTCGATTTTACATCTTTTTGCCCATTTCGTAGAAGTATCTATAGCGCTAGATATTATCTTTTTATCTCTTGTTAGCTTCGGACATTCATCCAAAACCATCATAATATCAGAATTAATAGCTTTTTGTGCTTGAATACTTTTTTCTGGGCTTAGTATGATTTTTTTTCCATCTAAATGAGATTTAAAAATAGCTCCGATTTTTACATCAATCTTATTCAGTTTTGACAAAGACATAATTTGGTAACCACCAGAGTCTGTTAAAATTGGTTTTTGCCAATTCATAAAATTGTGAAGACCTCCAAATTTATTTAGATTTTCTATTCCTGGTCTTAAAAGTAAGTGATAAGTATTACCTAAAATAATTTCTGATTTTGTTTTTAAAATATCATCAACAAAAATACCTTTAATAGTTCCTTGAGTCCCTACAGGCATAAAAGCTGGTGTTTCAATTGAACCTCTTGGGGTTTTAATTTTACCTAGTCTTGCGTCATCATCTTGAGTAATCAACTCAAAAGAAAATTCCTTGCTAGACATCTTATTATTTTGATCTTAAAGAAATAATCTTATCAGGATTTGGAACAGATCCAGATCTAGGATCACCTTTTTTTATCTTGTCGATAAATTCCATGCCTTTAATTACTTTTCCAAATGCTGAATATTGTCTGTCTAAGTGAGGTGCAGAGTCAAAACAAATAAAAAATTGACTATTGGCACTATCAGGATCTGCAGATCGAGCAGCCGATAGTATTCCTCGTGTATGAGCAATATCTGTGAATTCTGCTTTTAAATTTGGTAAATCAGAACCACCTGTGCCAGCTAAAGAAAGATTAAAATCAGAACTATTTGAATTACCAAATTTGACATCCCCTGTTTGAGCCATAAATCCTTCGATCACTCTATGAAAAACAACACCATCATATTTACCGCTATCAGCTAACTCTTTAAATCTTTTGACATGGTTAGGAGCTTTTTCAGGATATAGTTCTATATGAACATCTCCGTATGTTAATTTTAAAATCATAATATTACTTTGAGCATTAAGTTTACTAGTTACTAAACTAAAAAAAAAAATAAATAAATAGATAAAATGTTTCATAAAAATTTATTTTTAAGCATTTTAACTGTATATCTTGTTACAAATCTATCAATATTTCCACCTAATATTGCAATTTCTTTTACAAATTTTGATGAGATAATTTGATTTTCAACATCTGACATAAGAAACATTGTTTCTATTTTTGAATTTAATTTTTTATTCATTCCAGCTAATTGAAATTCATACTCAAAGTCAGAAACTGCCCTTAAACCTCGAATTATAGCATTAGCTTTATATCTTTTACATAATTCTATAGTAAGGTTATCAAAAGAAATTACCTTAATTTTTTTTTTACTTAATTTTAAATCTTTAAAAAGAGAATTATTAATTATGTCCAAACGTTCATTAACTGAAAAAGAATAATTTTTATCTGTATTATCAGTAGTTGCAATTATTAGTTTGTCAAAAATTTTAAGAGATTTTTTTATAACATCTATATGACCATTAGTTATAGGATCAAATGTTCCGGGATAAACTGCAGTTTTCATAAATTATTTAATGTTATCTTCAATCTTAATTACAGATACGACTTTTTCTACACCTGATAATTTTTTTATTCTCACACCTTGGGTGTTTCTACCTGCTATTCGAATTTCTTTTACTGCACATCTCATAATACTGCCTTTATCTGTTGATAAAATTATCTCATCTGTATCATTTACTACAAGTGATGAAGCAATATTTCCATTTCGAGGGGAATTTATAATTCCTATAATACCTTTCCCTCCTCTATTTGTAACTCTATAATCGAAATAGGATGTTCTTTTACCATACCCATTCTCAGTTACTGAAAGAATATATCTGTCGTTTGCATCTTTGATTTTTTTATCTTTAGTTAAATTTTTTATATTAATTTGTGTATTATCTAATATAGATAAAGAAATAACTTTATCTTTGTCTTTTAGTTGAATACCTTTAATTCCTTTTGAAGATCTCCCCTTAAATAATCTAAGTTTTTTGGATTTAAATCTTATGCATTTACCGAATTGAGTGCTTAATAATATATCTTGATCGTCTTTACAAATTTTTACTCCAATAATTTTATCATTTTGATCCAGTTTCATTGCTATTTTGCCACTGTTATTGATATTTATAAAATCTTCTAATGTATTTTTCCTAACGTTTCCGTTTGCAGTAGCGAAAATTACCATAAGATTTTTCCACTCTGTTTCGTCTTCTGGTAGCGGCATTATTGAACTAATGGCATGATGACTTTTTAAAGGTAATATATTGAATATTGATTTACCTTTTGAAGCAGCTGTTCCTTCAGGTATTTTATGAGCCTTGATTTTGTATACCAATCCTTGAGTTGAAAAAAATAAAACTGGAGTGTGAGTGTTTGCGGTAAAAATCTGCACCACAAAATCTTCATCTCTTGTAGATATACCTGCCTTACCCTTTCCACCCCTTTTCTGAGCTTTCAAAGAGCTTAATGGGCTTCTTTTAATATATCCTTGATTAGTGATGCTAATTACAACGGATTCTTTTTGAATAGTTTCTTCAATGTTATAATTAAGAACTGCGTCTATAATTTTTGTTTTACGAGGAGATGAAAATTTATCTTTTATTACTTCTAGTTCTTCAATAATCAATCTATTAAGCTCTTTTTTAGAGTTTATAATTTTGTTGTATTCTACAATTAATTTAGCGAGTTTTGAAATTTCAGTTTCAATTTCACTGATACCATAGGCTGTCAATTTTTGAAGTCTTAATTCTAAAATAGAATTAACTTGAATTTCTGAAAGAGAATAGCTCGAAATATTTTTTTTCTTTTCTATTAGGTTAATTAATTTAGTACTTTTTTTAATTTTCCATTTCTTGGATAATAAGTTTTTTTTAGCAACTTCTGCGTCCTTGGAGTTTTTTATTATCTTAATAATCTCATCAATATTTTCGACTGCTGTTGCCAAACCAATTAAAATATGTGCTCTTTCTTCAGCTTTTTTTAAATCAAATTTAACTCTTTTAACTACAGTGTCTTCTCTGAATTTTAGAAATTCAGATATAAATTCTTTAAGATTAAGTATTTTTGGTTTATTGTTAACTATAGCTAATGTGTTAAACCCAAATGAACTTTCTACATTTGTAAGTTTATACAATTGTCTTCTGATAGTCTCAGGTTCAACACCTTTTCTTAATTCTATAACTACTCTTATACCTTCTCTATTTGACTCATCTCTAATATCTCTGATGCCTTCAATTTTTTTATCTCTTACTAACTGTGCGATTTTTTCAATTAAAAGAGATTTATTTACTTGATAAGGAATAGATTTTATAATTAAAGTTTCTCTTCCTCCTTTTTTTTCTTCTAGGTCAATTTCTCCTCTTATTTTAAATGAACCTCTGCCTTTGTTATAGCCCTGTTTGATAATATCTTTACCAATAATTACTCCACCTGTTGGAAAATCGGGACCTGGAACATGCTTCATTAATTGAGAAATTGTAATTTCTTTGTTGTTTATAAAGGCTATTGTTGCATTAATTATTTCTCCCAGATTATGTGGTGGAATACTAGTTGCCATACCTACTGCAATACCTCCAGCACCATTTACAAGAATATTTGGATATTGTGATGGTAAAACTTCTGGTTCTTTCTCAGTCTCATCGTAATTACTTCTAAAATTAACAGTATTTTTTTCTAAGTCCTCTGTTAAAAATTGGGCTATCTTACCTAATTTAGTTTCTGTATACCTCATGGCTGCTGGAGGATCTCCGTCTATAGAGCCGAAATTGCCTTGACCAGAAATCAAAGGTAAACTCATAGAAAAATCTTGAACTAATCTTACTAATGCATCATAAACCGATTGATCTCCATGAGGATGGTACTTACCTATCACATCTCCGACAATTCTTGCAGATTTTCTAAAAGGTTTTGACCAATCATATCCACCTTTATACATGGCATAAATAATTCTTCTATGTACAGGTTTTAATCCATCTCTTACATCCGGTAGAGCTCTGCTTACGATAACACTCATTGCGTAAGATAGATAAGATGAACTCATTTCATCTTGTACAAATATAGGTTTAAAAGATTTATTTTTTTCTACAATATTTTTGTCCATGAAGTCTAAAATGGAATTTCGTCATCCAAATCAGCATTATCTTGACTTAGATTGTCGTTAGGTAAGGAACTCTTATTTTCAGATACTAAATTAGAATTATTAACGCTATTTCTACTATCCAACATTGTCAAACTAGAATTATAGCCTTGCAAAACTACTTCGGTTGAATACTTGTCTTGACCAGTAGCTTCATCCTTCCATTTTCTAGTACTTAATTGTCCTTCCACATATACATTAGCCCCTTTTTTTACGTATTGTTGAACTACATTAACAAGACCTTCATTAAAAATTACTACTCTATGCCACTCGGTTTTTTCTTTTCTCTCTCCACTAGATTTATCTTTCCATGTTTGACTGGTAGCAATACTTAATCTTGCTACACTTTTACCGTTCACCATTTGCTTTATTTCAGGGTCTGCGCCTAAACGACCTATTAATTGTACTTTATTTAAACTTCCAGCCATAATATTTAGAGTATATTTTGATTTATTATTATTAAAAGTTCTTTATTTATATCATATTTGAAATGTAAATATAAGATGATTATTATTTAATAGGAAAAAAATGTTGAAAAAAATCGTTGTAAAAGGCGCTAAAGAACACAACTTAAAAAATGTTTCTCTTGAAATACCAAAAGAGAAATTAGTTGTTATAACTGGCTTATCTGGTTCAGGAAAATCGTCTCTTGCTTTTGATACAATTTATGCAGAAGGTCAAAGAAGATACGTAGAAAGTCTATCTTCTTACGCTAGACAATTTTTAGATAAAATGAAAAAACCCAATGTGGATTTCATTGAGGGTCTTAGTCCAGCAATTTCAATAGAGCAAAAAAATACTTCTAAAAATCCAAGATCAACTGTTGCGACCGTAACAGAAATTTATGACTATATGCGAGTTCTATTTGCCAGGGTGGGTATTCCCTACTCTCCCTTCACAGGAAAACCAATAAGATCTCAGCCAATAAGTGAAATGGTCGATAAAATTAAAAAACTTCCAAAAAATAATACTATTTATTTACTTTCTCCAATAGTTAGAGGAAGAAAAGGAGAATATAAAAAAGAAATATTAAATTATAAAAAAAGAGGTTTTTCAAAAATAAAAGTTGATGGTAAATATCTTAATATTGATGAATTCCCAAATCTAAATAAAAAGATTAAACATGATATTTCAATTATAGTTGATAGAATTATATTAAATTCAAATTTAGGAAATAGATTAGCGGACAGTGTAGAAACTGCGGTAAATTTATCGGATGGTTTGTTGATTGTAGAGTATGAAAATGAAACACTGCCTAAAAAGTTTAGAAAAAGAGAGTCTATAACATTTTCCTCAAAATTTTCCTGTCCAGAGAGTGGTTTTACTATTGAGGAAATTGAACCAAGGCTATTTTCATTCAATTCTCCTTATGGGGCCTGTGAAGAGTGTGAGGGTATTGGTCATAATTTGAACGTGGATCCAAATTTAGTTGTTTCAGATCAAAAAAAAAGCCTTCAAGATGGAGCTATAGAACCGTGGGCTAAGTCAACTTCATTATATTATGCTCAAACTTTGTCTTCAATTGCTAAACATTATAAAATATCTTTATCAGATCCTTGGAAAAAAATTCCTAAGAAAATTCAAGATATAATTCTTTACGGTTCAGACGAAGAGGAAATTAAATTCTCATACGACGATGGATACGACTCATACACGACAAAAAAACCTTTTGAAGGGGTAATAAATAATTTGGAGAGAAGATATCTTGAAACTGATAGTGAGTGGAAAAGAGAGGAAATTTCACAATATCAAAGTGAAACTGATTGCGAAAAATGTAAAGGAATGAGATTAAAAGATGAAGCTTTATGTGTAAAAATAAACAATTTAAATATAAGTGAAGTTACTGAAAAATCAATTGATTTAGCTCAAAAGTGGTTTGCTAATTTAGAAAATTTCTTTAATGAAAAAGAAAATAAAATAGCTCAACACATTTTAAAAGAAATAAACGAAAGACTTAATTTTTTATTAAATGTTGGATTAAATTATTTAACGTTATCTAGAGAGTCTGGAACATTATCTGGTGGAGAAGCTCAAAGAATAAGATTAGCCTCTCAAATAGGTTCTGGTTTGACGGGTGTGCTATATGTTTTAGATGAACCATCTATTGGATTACATCAGAGAGATAATAAAAAATTAATTACGGCTTTAAAAAAATTAAGAGACTTAGGTAATACTGTAATTGTTGTTGAGCATGATATAGAAACAATGGAAAGTTCAGATCATATTATTGATATTGGACCAGAAGCAGGTTTAAAAGGTGGTCAGATTGTTGCCGAAGGTGAAGTTAAAGAAATTATTAAAAATGAAAAAAGTATAACAGCAGATTACTTATCAGGTAAAAAATTTATACCAATTCCAAAAAAAAGAAGGTCTGCGAAAAATGGGAGATTTATTGAAATTAATGGAGCGAGTGGAAATAATTTAAAAAAAGTAAATTTAAAGATACCTGTAGGGACATTTACTTGCGTAACTGGTGTTTCTGGGAGTGGAAAATCTACGCTCATATTACATACTCTTTACAACGCTTTAAATTTAATGTTGAACAAAAATAAAAGTCGAAAAGTTCCAAAAGCTTTTACTGGCTTTAGAGGAACTGAGTTAATTGATAAGATAATTGATATTGATCAGTCTCCAATAGGTAGAACACCAAGATCTAATCCTGCCACATATACTGGAGCATTTGGTCCAATTAGAGAATGGTTTGCTGGTTTACCTGAGTCTAAAGCAAGAGGATACAAAGTGGGCAGATATTCATTTAATGTTAAAGGTGGTAGATGTGAAACTTGCGAAGGAGATGGTGTTTTAACCTATGAAATGCATTTTTTACCTGATGTGTTTATCCCTTGCGATACTTGCAAAGGAGCAAGGTACAATCGAGAGACATTAGAAATCAGATTTAAAGGTAAAAATATTGCAGATGTTTTAGATATGACCGTTGATGAAGGTTGTGAATTTTTCGAAAACATACAAAGTATAAAATCGAAATTAATTACACTTAAACATGTTGGACTTGGTTATATGAAAATTGGTCAACAAGCTACTACATTATCTGGAGGGGAAGCTCAAAGAATTAAATTAGCTAAAGAATTATCAAAAAGACCAACTGGTAGAACTCTTTATATTTTAGATGAGCCTACTACTGGATTACATTCCCATGATATAAAAAAACTTTTGGAAATTTTACAAGCATTTGCAAATACGGGTAATACTGTAGTTGTAATTGAACATAATTTAGATGTAATAAAAACAGCAGATCACATAATAGACATGGGTCCTGAGGGGGGTATTAATGGTGGAAGAATTATAGCAGAAGGAACACCTGAAAAAGTTTCAACAGTAAAAGAGAGTTATACTGGTAAATTTATTAGAGATATTATAGGAAATAACACAATGAAAAAAACTGCATAAAAATAATAATTATGTTATATTGATTCATGACCAATATCTTACAATCATTATCAAAAACAGTTCATCTATCACTAGGAATAGCAATATTTCTATTAATTGGAATGCACTTTTTTGGAGATGGCTTTGCATTTGATAGATACTTTTTCAGTTGGTTGTTTAGATATATTCATGTTTTAACTGGAATAATGTGGATAGGTTTATTGTGGTACTTTAACTTTGTTCAAATTCCTTCAATGCCAAATATTCCAGATGAACAAAAACCTGCAATTGGAAAAGTTATAGCTCCAAAAGCGTTATTTTGGTTTAGATGGGCAGCATTAGGTACAATTATTTCTGGATTGATAGTTGCTTATCTTCAAGGGTATGTACATCAAGCTATGATACTAGGAATAGGAAGCGGAGATCCTAAATCTACTGCAATTGGAATTGGCATGTGGCTTGGTATTATTATGGCTTACAATGTCTGGTTTGTAATTTGGCCTAATCAAAAAAAAGCTTTAGGTATAATTGAATGCGCGCCTGAAGAAAAAGCTAAGTCTGCTAAGACTGCAATGCTATTTTCTAGAGCAAATACTTTATTATCTTTTCCAATGCTGCTTTCAATGGTAGCTGCTCAAAATCTATACTAGTCTAAGGAACTATTTTTTCTTCCTCTTTCTCTAATGTTTTATAACTTACTTTAAAAAACTTTAATATTGGTGAAGCAACAAAAATCGATGAATATGTCCCAATTATTACACCTAATATCATTGCAAAAGAAAATCCCCTTAAAATTTCACCTCCCAAAGTATAAATTGAAACTAAAGCTAATAGAGTGGTTACTGAAGTAATAATTGTCCTCGCAAGTGTTTCGTTAATTGATAAGTTAGCAATGTCACTAATACTTATTTTTGTGTATTTAAATAAATTTTCTCTTATACGATCGTAAATCACGACTGTATCGTTCATTGAATAACCGACTATTGTTAGAACTGCAGCAATTATTGACAAATTTATTTCGAGTGATAGCAATGAGAAAATTCCTAATGTAATAACAACGTCATGAAACAAAGCAATAATTGAACCGACACTGAATTGCCATTCAAATCTTATCCAAATATAAAAGAGCATAGCAGCCAAGGCGAGTGAAATTGCAATAATTGAAGACTCTAATAATTCAGCGCTTACTTTTGGACCTACATTTTCAACTCGTCTAAAATCAATTTCAGCATTTAAATTGTCAGTTAATTTTTTTTTA
>CACBIC010000020.1 GCA_902539235.1 uncultured Pelagibacteraceae bacterium
ACAGGTATAATTGCAGGTGGAGCAATTAGATCTGTTTGTGAAGTTTTAGGAATTCAAGATGTTGTTGCAAAATCTTTAGGTTCAGCTAATCCCCACAATGTATTGAAAGCATGTGTAAATGGTTTAAAATCTCAAAGTTCACCTAAAATATTGTCAGCTATTAGAGGAAAAAAAATATCTGATATAGTTGAAAAAAGAGAGGCCAAATGATGAGTTTAAACAAATTATTAAAAACTAATAAAAAAAAAATAAGAGTTGGTAGAGGTATAGGTTCAGGTAAGGGTAAAACTTCTTCAAGAGGTCACAAAGGTCAAAAATCTAGATCTGGGGTATCAATTAAAAGTTTTGAGGGAGGTCAAATGCCATTATATAGAAGGCTACCAAAAAGAGGATTTAAGCAATTTAAAAAGCAACAAATAGCGATTTTAAATCTTTCAAAAATTCAAAATATGTTTGATAAAAAAGCCAATGATTTAAAGAATTCTCTCGATATTAAGATATTAAAAGATAAAAATTTGGTAAATAAAAAATATTCAAAATTGAAAATTTTAGGTACAGGAGAATTAAAAACTAACATTGATATAAGTGCTCATTTTGCATCTAAGCAAGCTTCAGAAAAGATTCAGAAAGCAGGTGGAAAATTGAACATAATAAAAAAATAATACGATATGTCTAGCGAAACTTTAAATACAGCTGGAGCATTTAGCCAAGCAAAAGATTTAAAAAATAGAATTCTCTTTACAATATTAATATTAATAATTTATCGATTAGGAACGTATGTTCCACTAGCTGGTATAGATCCTAGTGCATTAAAAGAAATAATGGCATCAAGTCAAAAAGGTTTGCTTGGAATGTTTAATATGTTTTCAGGTGGAGCGGTCACAAGAATGGCTATTTTCGCCTTAGGTATAATGCCATACATATCTTCATCAATTATTGTCCAACTTCTAACCGGTGTTTCAGACTATTTTAAAAATTTGAAAGAACAAGGCGAAATTGGTAGAAAGAAAATTACTCAAATTACAAGATATGGAACAGTTTTAATTGCAATTTTACAAGGTTACGGTGTTTCAGTTGGTTTAGAGAATGCCGGAAATTTAGTAATTGAACCAGGTTTATCCTTTAAATTAATTACAACGATTTCTTTAGTTGCCGGTACCACTTTTTTAATGTGGTTAGGCGAACAGATAACATTAAGAGGTGTTGGTAATGGTATATCTTTAATAATTTTTTCTGGTATCGTTGCAGAAATTCCAAGAGCTTTAGCCTCAACTTTCGAACTTGGTAGAACAGGAGCTCTATCCGCATTAATGATTGTTGGAATTTTTATTTTAGTAATACTTACAGTTTTATTCATTGTTTTTTTTGAGAGAGCGATGAGGAAAATATTAATAAACTATCCGAAAAGACAAGTTGGAAACAAAATGTATGGTGGCGAGTCATCACATTTGCCTTTAAAAATAAATACAGCAGGAGTAATACCGGCAATATTTGCCTCTGCATTATTACTATTACCTATAACTGTTTCAAATTTTGGAATGGCTGAGTCTGACACTTTTTTAAAAATTTCCTCAATGTTCACTCAGGGTCAGCCTTTATATATGTTACTATACGCTTCTGGAATAATATTTTTCTCTTTTTTTTATACTTCAATAGTATTTAATCCTAAAGAAACAGCTGAAAATTTAAGAAAGTATGGTGGTTATATACCTGGAATAAGACCTGGAGAAAGGACAGCAGAGTATATTGATACTATTTTAATGCGCTTAACTACAGTCGGTTCTATGTATTTAACTTTTGTTTGCTTAATGCCAGAATTCTTGATTGCTAAATATCCAATACCATTTTATTTAGGTGGTACATCAATATTAATTGTAGTTGTAGTAGCAATGGACACTGTTACTCAAGTACAGACAAGATTAATGAGCTCCCAATACGAGTCATTAATTAGAAAAACAAAATTTGGAAAATAATTTATTTAATGAATTTAGTAATTTTTGGTCCTCCAGGTGCGGGTAAAGGAACTCAATCAAGTTTTATCGCTAAAAAATTTAATTTATATCAGCTTTCTACTGGAGAATTATTAAGAAATGAAATCAAAAACAATACAAAATTAGGTAAAAAAATTTCATCAATAATAAACTCAGGAAATTTGGTTTCTAATGAATTAGTTGATGGTTTAATTGAAAAATATATATCAGATAGAACTTATCAAAATAAAATAATTTTTGATGGTTATCCAAGGAATTTAATTCAGGCACAAAATTTAAATGATTTGTTGAATAAATATAACCAAAAAATCCATTTTGCTTTAAGACTAACAGTAAGTCTTGATACGATAATAAAAAGAATTAAAGAAAGAAGCACTCTAGAAAAAAGAGAAGATGACAGTGAAGAAATAGCGATAAAAAGGTACAAGACTTACGAAAAAAATATAAAATCGGTAATTGATTTTTATAAACAATCAAATTTATTGAAGGTAATTAATGGTGAGGCGTCTATAATTGAAATTAACAGTGAAATTAGCGCTTTAATTGAGTCTATCTAGGGTTGACTTTAAATGATTACTCAATATAAATACGCTGAATTAGATTGTAACTCATATATATTTTATGGCTCGAATAGCAGGAATAAACATTCCACAAAATAAAGTTGTTAGTGTAGCATTGACCTATATACATGGAATAGGATTACATTCGTCAAAAAAAATTTGTGAAAAATTAAACATTCCAGTTACAAAAAGAGTTAACGAATTATCTGAAGATCAAGTTTTAAAAATAAGAGAATTCATTGATGCAAATCATAAAGTTGAGGGTGATTTAAGGCGAGAAATTTCGGTAAATATTAAAAGGTTAGTTGACTTAGCATGTTATCGAGGGTCAAGGCATAAAAAAAAGCTCCCAGTTAGAGGTCAGAGGACTCAATGTAATGCAAGAACAAGAAAAGGAAAAGCAATAGCTATTGCAGGTAAAAAATTAACACCTTTGAAGAAATAATATTTAAATGAATAAGGTAAAAGAAAAAACAGAAAAAAAAGTTGAACAAAAAAAAGTTGAAGTAAAAAAACCTAGTACTTTTAAAAAAAAAAAGAAAGTTAAAAAAAATATAACTTCTGGTGTTGCATATGTATATTCAACTTTTAATAATACAATAATTTCAATAGCAGACGAGAGTGGTAATGTTGTATCATGGTCCTCTGCTGGAGCAAAGGGATTTAAGGGCTCTAGGAAGTCTACTCCATACGCAGCTCAAGTTGCAGCGGATGATGCAGGCGCTAAAGCATATGAACAAGGATTAAGAACACTTACCGTTCAAGTAAAAGGTCCAGGTTCAGGAAGAGAAACAGCTCTACGATCTTTACAATCTAGAGGTTTTAAAATTCTTTCAATAAAGGATACCACACCTATGCCGCACAACGGTGCGAGACCACCAAAAAGAAGGAGAGTATAAATGCAAACAACATCAAATGTAATAGACAAAAATTGGAAAGCTTTAATTAAGCCAAATAAGTTAGATATAAGTAGCAATGAAGATAAAACTATTGCTAAAGTTATAGCTGAACCTTTAGAAAAAGGCTTTGGTCAAACTATTGGAAATTCTTTACGTAGGATACTATTGTCATCTATTCAAGGCGCAGCAGTTACTGCAATTCAAATTGATGGAGTTCTACACGAATTTTCTTCAATCAAAGGAGTAAGAGAAGATGTTACTGACATTGTTTTAAATGTTAAAAATTTAGCTATTAAATCGTCATCTGCTAGTACAAAAAAAATTATTTTAGATATAAAAGGTCCTAAAGAAGTCAAAGCAAAAGATATCACCTTAGTGCCTGATGTTGAAATTTTGAACCCCGAACAAACAATTTGTAATTTAGATGAAAAAACTCATTTTCATATGGAACTTATGGTAAGTACTGGCAAAGGTTATGTTCAAGCAAAAAAAAATAAATCAGAAGATAGTCCACTAGGTTTGATATCAATAGACTCACTCTTTAGTCCTGTAAAAAAAGTTGCATTTTCAGTTGAAAATACTCGTGCTGGAAGTGCGCTAGATTACGATAAATTAATAATGACAGTTGAAACGAATGGGACAGTTGATGCAGAGGATGCAATAGCATACTCAGCTAGAATTTTTCAAGATCAATTAGCGATGTTTGTAAATTTTGAAGATCCTCAAGAGATTGTAAAAGAAGTAAAATCTTCAGAACCTGAATTTAATAGAAATTTATTAAAAAGAGTTGAGGAGTTGGAGCTTTCAGTAAGATCAATGAATTGTTTAAAAAATGACAACATTATTTATATTGGTGATTTAGTTCAAAAAACTGAACCAGAGATGCTAAGGACTCCAAATTTTGGTAGAAAATCTTTAAATGAAATTAAAGAAGTTTTGAATACTATGTCGCTATATTTGGGTATGGAAATTCCTAATTGGCCGCCCGATAATATTGCAGAGTTATCTAAGAAATTAGAGGAGAATAATTATTAATGAGACACGGCTTAGGATACAGAAAACTTAATAAAAACAGTGAGCATAGAAAAGCTTTATTTAAAAATATGCTTAATTCATTAATAAAGTATGAACAAATTATAACGACTCTACCTAAAGCAAAAGAGTTAAAACCTCAGATAGATAAAGTGATTACTATAGGGAAAAAAAATGTTCTTAGTAACAAGAAAAGACTTTTTTCAAAATTACAGGATAAAAAATCAGTTATAAAAGTTTTTGATGAACTCTCCAAAAGGTATAGTGCTAGAAAAGGTGGTTACTCTAGAGTTCTGAAAGCAGGTTTTAGAACAGGTGATGACGCACCTATGGCAGTAATAGAATTAGTGGATAGAAATCCTGAAGCAAAAAAAGTAGATAAACCAAAAAAAATTGAAACTAAAGAGAAAACTCAAGAGTCTAAGACCGAACCTAAATCAGCAAAAAAATAGTTCAAGTTTTAAATGCCTAAACTTTTTACTGTCAATAATGACTATCATGATTCTCGTTTTGACAAATGGTTTAAAAAAAATATAATTGATGTTCCTCATTCTCTTATCGAAAAAATTATTCGTCAAAATAAAGTTAAAGTAAATAATAAAAGAACTAAGTCTTCTTATAGAGTTCAAGAAGGTGATATTGTTCAAATATTTGAAATATCTAAGTTTAAACCTTCCAAAAAAGATACAAAAATTAAATATAAACCTAATAAGAAAGAACTTGGAGAATATAGTGATTATATAATTGAGAATAACGAAAATTTTGTAATAATAAACAAACCAACTGGTATTCCAGTCCAATCTGGAACTAAGTCTTTTAGAAATATGGTGGATATTTTAAAAGACACAATTTATTTTCAAAATAGCAAACCTTATATAGTCCACAGGATCGATAAAGACACATCTGGAATACTTATAATAGCCAAAAGTAAAAAATATGCTCAATTATTTACGTCTTTATTTAGAATAAGGAAAATTCACAAAACCTACTTAGCGATTGTTTACGGAAAAGTTAATAAATCAATAAGATCAATGAAAAATGATTTAATTTATTATGAAAATAAAAAAAAGACTATTCAAAAAGCTTTAACAAATTTAAAGATTATAAGATCAAATGAGAGTTATTCTTTACTAGAATTAAATCCAATTACTGGAAGAAAACATCAATTAAGAAAACAATTATTAAATATTGGAAACCCAATTGTTGGAGACGATAAATATTTTTTAAATAATTTTAAAAGAATTAAAATAAAAGAACTTTTGTTACACGCATATAAAATTAAATTTATGATAAATAATGTCAAATATAACTTTAAAGCAAAATACGATAATGTGTTTGAAGATTTCCTTAAAAAAAATATTTAAATTTGATAAATATTTTTAACAAATATCTCAGCTAATCTATTTTCATAATTCACAGGTTTAATATTTTTCTCTTTAAATACAGAAGTAACTTTTTTATTATTTAAACCGCAAGGAATAATTTTTAAATATTGATTTAAATTATTCGAAATATTAATTGAACAACCATGGTATGCTACCCATCTCGATACTCTAATACCAATCGCTGCAATTTTTTTTTCATGTACCCAAATACCAATATTTTTTTTATCTTTATTCGCTTTAATTTTATAAGTCTCTAAAAATTGTATAACGCTTTTTTCAATAACATTAATAAATTTTCTTATATCTTTTTTTCTTTTATTAAGATTAATAACAAAGTAAATAATTTTTTGGCCCGGGTTATGTAGTGTTATTTTGCCACCTCTATTAGATTGTATTATTTTAATTTTTTTATCTAAGATTTCTTTTTGATTAAAACTTACTCCAGCTGTGTATGTAGTTGGATGTTCTAAGATCCATAATAATTCTCTTTTTTTACCATTTTTTACTTCATCTACTCTTTTATTAAGAAAAATCATTGCCTTTTTATAGGATATACGTTTTTTGCTGATTTTAATTTCTATACTCATTTAAATTGAATTTTATCATTTTATAGACTAATAGTCTCAAAAAAACTTTTAGAGGTATTTATGGCTTTACCAAAATCAGCAGAAACAAAAAAAGTCAACGTAGATTTTAATAAGGAGTTTATTGATACTTTCACTCAAAACATAGAGGAAGGAAATGTAGCATTTATCAATCAAGCATTAAAAGATCTACACGAGGCTGATGTAGCAAATTTAATTGAAAATCTTAGTCCAGATACTAGGACGAAACTTATAGAAATAGAGTCTTATAATGTAGATCCAGAAATATTTATTGAATTAAATGAATCAATTCAAAGCGAGGTTTTGCAATTACTATCAATAGAGTCACTTATAAAAATAATTAAACGTTTAGAGTCTGATAATGCAATAAAAATTCTTGAAAATTTATCGAAGGAAATAAAAGAAAAAGTTTTAGAAAAACTACCACCAAAAGACAAGTTTCTATTACAAGAGGGTCTAAGTTATCCCGAGGACTCAGCTGCAAGAATAATGCAAAGAGAATTTACTGCAGTGCCTAGCAATTGGACTGTAGGACAAACTATAGATTATTTAAGAGAAGAGAAGGATCTACCGGAAGAATTTTTAGAAATATTTATTGTAGATAATGACTTTAAACCTATCGGAACAGTTCCATCTTCGAGGGTTTTGAGAACTGCTAGAGACCTAACTATGAATTCAATAATGACGGAGATGCCAGTATTAATTTCAGTAAATATGGATAAAGAGGAAGTTGGTCTCACGTTTGAAAACTATAATTTAGTATCAGCTGGTGTTGTAAACAAAGAAAATAAATTAGTTGGTATGATCACTGCGGATGACGTAGTTACGGTCGTTCAAGAGGAAGCAGAAGAGGATGCCTTGCGTTTGGCTGGTGTTGGAGATGAGGAAATAACTGATAGCGTAATGTTGAAAACAAAAAGAAGATTTAATTGGTTATTATTGAATTTATTCACCGCTTTATTAGCTACTTGGGTAATAAGTTTTTTTGGAGCTTCTATAGAACAAATGGTGGCTCTCGCTTTCTTAATGCCAATTGTTGCTTCAATGGGCGGTAATGCAGGAATGCAAACATTAGCAGTCACAATCAGAGCTATTGCAACTAAAGAATTATCAAAGAGCAATTTTAATCGAGTTGTTGGTAAAGAATTCTTAATAGGTATTTTAAATGGAATTATTTTCGCAATTATTACAGCAGTGATAGTGCAATTTTGGTTTAAAGAAATTTATCTCTCACTTTTAATTGGAATTTCGATGATATTAAATATGATAGTAGCGGGATTATTTGGAATTTTAGTTCCTGTATCATTAAAAAAATTTAATATTGATCCTGCTCTAGCTTCTAGTGTATTTGTTACTACAATTACCGATGTAATTGGTTTTTTATCTTTCTTAGGTCTTGGATCGTTTTACTTTTTGAATTAAATATTATCAATTAATCTTACATTCTTAATATAATATGCAATAAAAATTTTGCAGTTTTTATTATATTTTTTTGATTTTATAAAATTTTTTTTAATATTATAATTTTCTATATAATCAACTTTACTTGCTCCTAATTTTATCATTTCTGTTTTTAGAAAATTAAAGTTATAAACATCAAATTTTTTTTTAATTTTATTTATGAAATAATAGATTCTTGAAGCAATTTTTATATCATTGGGTTTGAGTAGGGAATTTCTAGATGAAAAAGCAACTCCATTTGCCTGTCTTACTGTATTACATTCGATTATTTTTGAATTAATTTTGTGTCTTGAAATAAATTTCTTTATTAGAAATAATTGCTGATAATCTTTTTTACCCATAAATATTGTTTTTGGTTTTATTATTTGTATTAATCTATTCATCACATTTATTACCCCTTCAAAATGCCCTTTTCTAAATTTACCACACAGTTTTTTTGAAAATTTATCTAAGTAGATTTTATGTTTAGGCTTAAAACCGTAAATATCTTTTATTGAAGGTATATAAAGATAATTTACATTTAAATTTTTTAAAATACTCACATCCTTTAATTTATTTCTAGGGTAAGATCTATAATCACTTTTTTTGTTAAATTGTCTTGGATTTACAAAAATTGAAACTAAAGTTTTTTTCTTAAATTTTTTGGATCTTTTTATTAAGGATATATGCCCCTTGTGTAAACCACCCATTGTAGGAATAAATGATATAGGTTTGTTAAGAATTTCTTTTTGTAAACTAATCTTATCTTTAAATATTTTCATTTCTCTTTAGCAGTGGTAATAACTAATATAAGAATCATATGATAAAACAAGCAATTATTCCATTGGCAGGATTAGGTACTCGAATGCTTCCTTTAA
>CACBIC010000021.1 GCA_902539235.1 uncultured Pelagibacteraceae bacterium
TGTAACAGTTGATTTACATGCAGGTCAAATACAAGGATTTTTCGATATGCCAGTTGACAACTTGTATACAGCTCCTCTCTTTTCAAAATATATAAAAAAGAAATTAAATTCAAAAAAACTTATTTGTGTATCGCCTGATGTGGGCGGAGTTGCTAGGACAAGAGCTTTGGCAACAAGAATAAAAGCTGATCTAGCAATAATTGATAAAAGAAGACCAGCGCCTGGTAAATCTGAAGTCATGAACATAATTGGTGATGTTAAAAATAAAACTTGTATAATTGTAGATGATATAATCGATAGCGGAGGCACTATTGTAAATGCAGTTGATGCATTAAAAAAAAATGGTGCAACAGAAGTTTATGTATTTATAACTCACGCAGTTTTAAGCGGTGACGCAGTAAAAAAAATTAAAAATTCAAAAATAAAAAAGTTAATAATAACTGACACTATTGATAATTCTCAAAAAATTAAAAATAATAATAAAATTGAGGTGTTATCTATTGCCTCACTAATGTCAGAAGCAATTAAAAGAATAGCAAATTCTAATTCTGTATCAGATTTATTTAATTAATACTTGTTTTAGTCATTAACATGAGTTATATACCCATTCAGCAAATTTATGAGTAATCTTAAAGCTATAAAAAGAGAAAATACATCAACTGGCTCAAATAATAAATTAAGAGCGAGCGGTTATATTCCCGCGGTGTTATACGGTGGTAAAGATCCAAATCAAAATATCTCAATAAGTAAAAAAGAAATATCGACAATAATTAACTCTGACACCTTTTTATCTAAAGTATTGGAAATCGAGGTTGATGGAAAAAAAGAAAAAGTGATACCAAGAGATATCGCTTTTAACGTTGTATCAGAAGAACCTATACATATTGACTTCATGAGAGTTTTATCGGGTAAAAAAATAATTTTAGAAATACCTGTAAAATTCATTAATCACCCAGATTCCCCAGGTCTTAAAAGAGGTGGGGTTTTAAATATAGTAAGAAGAAAAGTAGAACTTAAGTGTCCAGCGGAAACAATCCCTGATGAAATTGTTGTAGATTTGACTGGAACAGATATAGGTACGAGCATCAAAATTTCATCAGTAAAACTTCCTGAAAATGTTCTTCCAACAATAACTGATAGAGATTTCGTAGTTGCTACAGTTGCAGCTCCAACTGTAATCAAAGAACCTGAAAAACCAGCCGAGGAGGCTCCAGTAGAAGGTGCTGAAGGTGAGGCTCCTGTAGAAGGTGCTGAGGCTGCAAGCAAAGAAGGTGATGCTGCGAAAAAAGATGACAAAGCAAAAGACGGTGCCGCTGACAAAAAGTCTGAAGAAAAAAAACCAGCCGAAAAAAAACCTCCTGAAAAGAAATAATTAAAATGCTTTTACTTGTTGGATTAGGAAATCCTGGCTCTAATTATACAAATACTCGACATAATATTGGTTTTAAAATAATTGATGCTATTAACGCTCATTTTAAGCTTTCTAAGCAAAAGCCAAAATTTAAAGGACTGCTCACAACAGGTAATATTGATGAAAAAAAAATTTATGCAATAAAACCATTAACTTTCATGAACAATTCTGGAACAGCCATCAAAGAACTGATCGACTATTTTAAAATTGATGCAAAAGACGTAATAGTTTTTCATGATGATATGGATATAGATTTTGGAAAAATAAAAGCTAAATTTGGAGGAACCAGCGCGGGGCACAACGGTATAGAGTCAATAGATAAATTTATAGGCAAGGATTATTCTAGAGTTAGGATAGGTATCGGTCATCCAAAACAAAAGAAAAAGGTTAATAATCACGTTTTAGAAGATTTTAAAGAAGATGAGGAAGAAAAAATCAAAGAAATAACTGAAAATATTGTTAAGCAAATTCCAACATTAATTGAAAAAAAAATAGATCTATTTTCTAGTAAAGTAAATCAAAACCTTAATGGGATTTAAATGCGGAATTGTTGGGTTACCTAACGTTGGTAAATCTACTTTATTTAATGCCTTAACTGCTTCAAAAAATGCAGAGGCCGCTAACTTTCCATTTTGCACAATCGATCCAAATATTGGTATTGTTGACGTCGTTGATGACAGGCTCGATAAGTTAGCAAAACTATCAAATTCAAAAAAAAAAATTTATACAAATATCACTTTTGTAGATATTGCTGGATTGGTAAAAGGAGCTTCTAAAGGTGAAGGATTAGGCAATAAATTCTTGTCTCATATAAGAGAAGTGGATGCAATTATACATTTAGTAAGATGTTTTGACTCTGAAAAAATTACTCATGTTAACTCAAAGATTAATCCAGCAGATGACTTGGAAACGATTAAGACTGAAATTATACTTTCAGACTTAGGTATAATTCAAAAAAAACTTGAAAAAGGTAAAAAAAAACTTCTAAGTGATAAAGAAATAAAGATTTTAGAAGAAAAATTGGTCTTTTTAAATAAAGGCGAGGAAGCAAAAGTAAATGACGAAAAAGAAGAAGAGTTTTTGTCAAGTATTGGCTTATTGAGTATTAAACCAAAAATAATAGTTTGTAATTTAGATGAGGAAAATCTCTCTTCAGGGAATAATTACACAACTCAGGTAGAAAAAAAATATCCGAATGAAAAAATAATAAATATTTGTGCTGATATTGAAGATCAACTTTCCGGTTTAGACAAAGTTGAAAAAGAAAATTTTATGCAAGAAATTGGACTAAATAAAACGGGTTTAAATAAACTTATTAAAGAAGGTTACGATCTTTTAAAATTAGACACTTTTTTTACATCTGGACCTGAAGAAAGTAGAGCTTGGACAGTAAGAAAAAATACTATTGCCCAAAAAGCAGCTAGCGTCATTCATACCGATTTTGAAAAAAACTTTATCAGGGCGGAGGCTGTATCTTGTGAAGATTTTATAAAATATGGTAGTGCAGAAAAATGTAAAGAAAATGGAAAGCTAAGAATCGAAGGTAAAGATTATATTGTAAAAGATGGTGATGTTTTATACTTCAGAGTCAATCCTTGACCATATTTTTTTCATGCTTAAATAAACAAGAATTGTTAAAAGTACTAAATAAATAATTACTTTAACGCCAGTTTTATGTCTCTCTTCAAGTTCTGGCTCCGCAGCCCAAGCCAAAAAAGTTGTTACATCTTTTGCCATTTGATCAACAGTAGACTCCGTGCCATCTGCATATTCAACTAATCCATCCATTAAATTATTTGGCATTTTAATCTTATTACCGGTCATATATTTATTGTAATAAACACCTTCATCAAGAGTTACACCTGGAGGAGGGTCTTCGTAACCAACAAGAACCGAATAAATGTAATTAGCTCCTCCTTTTCTTGCTTTGACTAAAACTGACATATCAGGTGGATACGCTCCGCCATTTGCAGCAGTAGCAGCTTGAACATTTGGGTATGGGCTTTTAAACTTATCTGAAGGTTTTCCTGGTCGAGTAAACATTTCTCCTTGAGAATCTGGACCATCCTCTATTTCGAAACTAGCTGCAATCGCTTTTACTTCTTGTTCTGAAAACTCAGGTCCGCCAGGTTCTCCTAGATTTCTATAGCTAAGATATTGCATTGAATGGCAAGAAGCACAGACTTCTTTATAAACTTGAAAACCTCTTTGTAGTGATGCTCTATCAAAGGTTCCTGTTAAACCTTTAAAACTCCAATCCACTTTAATTGGATCAACCATTTCAGCGCTTTGTAGTGGTCTAAGTGAGATAAGTAACAAAAAAGATAAAACGAATAGTTTTAAATTAGACTTTATCATTAACCTTCCTAGCTAAAGATGGTTCTGCGCCGCCAGACAGTACTGGTTCTGAAATACTCATTGGTATCGGATCCGTTTTTTCCAAATAACCGACAACAGGCATAACTACTATAAAATGTAAGAAATAATAAATAGTTCCTACTCTAGCTAATACTAAGTAAATTCCTTCAGCTGGCATCGCACCAACATAACCAAGCATTAGAACGTCTATTACTAATATCCAAAAGAACTGTCTATAAATCGGTCTAAAAACAGCAGATCTAACTTTTGAGGTGTCTAACCAAGGTAGGACAAATAAAATAAAAATTGCACTGAACATTAAAATCACTCCACCTAATTTATCAGGGACAGATCTTAAAATTGCGTAAAATGGTAACAAATACCATTCAGGTACTATGTGAGCAGGAGTAACTAATGGATTTGCTGGAATATAATTATCTGAATGTCCTAAAACGTTTGGAGTAAAGAAAACAAAACCAGCGAATATGATCATAAAAACTAAAAGTGCGAAAGCGTCTTTAATTGTTATATAAGGATGAAATGGAACTGTATCTTTAGACGGTTTCTTTATATCAATACCTACAGGGTTATTATTTCCTGGAACATGTAAAGCCCAAATATGTAAAACTACTAATCCTAAAATTAAAAACGGGATTAAATAATGTAAACTAAAGAATCTGTTTAGTGTTGGATTATCTACAGAATATGCTCCCCACAACCAAGTTGTTATACTATCTCCAACTAATGGGATCGCACTAAATAAATTAGTTATTACTGTAGCGCCCCAGAAACTCATTTGACCCCAAGGCAACACATAGCCCATGAAAGCAGCGGCCATCATTAATAAATAAATCATAAGACCAATAATCCAAATAACTTCTCTCGGTGATTTATACGATCCATAAAATAAAGATCTAAAAATATGAATATAAACTGCTAAAAAAAACATCGATGCTCCGTTACTATGAATGTATCTAATTAACCATCCATAATTAACGTCTCTCATTATGTGTTCTACACTTGCAAATGCTAAGTCTGCATGAGCCACATAATGCATTGCTAAAACAATCCCAGTAACAATTTGAGTTATCAAACAAAAAGTTAAAATTCCCCCAAAGGTCCACCAATAATTTAAATTTTTTGGAGTAGGATAATCCGTAAGGTGTGCTCCGAGAGTAAGCAATGGTAAACGGTCGTTAAACCATTTAGCTGCTTTAGATTTTGGTACGTATTCGTGTTCACTCATAATTTCTTATCCAATTTTAATTGTATTGTTATCAACAAATTCGAACTTTGGTATCTCCATGTTCGTCGGCGCTGGTCCTTTTCTTATCCTGCCTGATACATCATAGTGTGAACCATGACAAGGACAAAACCAACCATTAAAATCGCCTTTGTCTTTTAAAGGCACACATCCTAGATGTGTACAAACGCCTAACATTACCAACCACTCGTCTTTACCCTCTTTTACTCTATCTTCATCTTTTTGAGGATCAGGCAAATCGTCCAACTTTACTGCTCTGGCCTCAGCAATTTCCTCTGAAGTTCTTCTTTTTAAAAATACTGGTTTTCCTCTCCATAAAACAGTAATAGATTTACCAGGTTCAATACTACTAATGTCAACTTCTGTCGTAGCTAAGGCTTGTTGAGCTTTATCAGGATTCATTTGGTCAATCATCGGCCAAATTACTGCTCCAACACCTACTGCTCCAACTGTATAGCTAGCTGTAAATAAAAAATCTCTTCTATTAACTTTTTTTTCCTCTTTGCTCATTTATGTAAGTGCTTATAATGCAAATATTAAATAAAACCATATTATTAAGATTTCTAGGGTCAGAATGACACATAAATTAAGCTTAAATAATGCACATAGTACTTTATAAACCTGATATCCCTCAAAATACTGCAGCAATAATCAGACTTGGAGCCTGTCTGAGTTTGAATATTCACTTAATAGAACCATGTGGTTTTAATTTAAACGACCGCAGATTTAAAAGAGTAGTCATGGATTATGCTAGCTTAAGTAAGATTGTTCGTCACAATAGCTTTGAGGCATTTAAAAAAAAATATAAGAAATCAAGAATAGTTTTAATGACAACTAAGGCAAAAAAATTATATCATAAGTTTAAATTCAAAAAGAATGATATGCTTTTATTTGGAAAAGAAAGTGCTGGGGTTCCAGAAGAGATACATAAAATGCTCAAAAATAAAATAAAAATACCTATGAACAAAAAAACTAGATCTTTAAATGTTGCAATAAGTGTTGCGATAGTAGCTGCTGAAGCTTTAAGGCAAAATAATTTGCTTAAATGATAACACCTGATTTTAGAAAAAAAATGGCTGATAGCTGGTTTTCATATTTACAAATTCAAATTTGTAAAGAATTTGAATATCTTGAAAAAAATAAAGTAAAATTCTCAAAAAGAGATTGGAGTAAAAATAAAAAAAAAGAAGGTGGAGGAACTTCATTTCTGTTATCAAATGGAAAAATATTTGATAAAGTTGGGGTTAATAAATCTACCGTTTCAGGAATTTTTCCTAAACAATTCAGATCAAAAATATTAGGTGCTGAAAAGAAAGGTAAATATTGGGCATCAGGAGTTTCTGTGGTAGCTCATATGAGAAACCCTAAAATGCCTGCGATACATTTCAACACTAGGTTTATAGTAACCTCTAAAGAGTGGTTTGGTGGAGGGATGGATGCAACTCCAAGTTATAAAGATCTAATAGAAAAAAAAATGATACATGATGAATTAAAAAAAGTGTGTGTGCAAAATAAAAAGAATTATAAAAGATACAAAAAATGGTGTGATGAATATTTTTATTTACCACATAGAAAAGAAGCTAGAGGCATTGGTGGTATTTTTTTTGACTATGAAACCAAAGATTGGATTAAAAACTTTAAGTTTGTGAGAGAACTTGGACTTTCTTTTATAGATATTTCAAAAAAAATTATAAAGAGAAAAGAAAAATTTAAATGGACAAACAAAGATAAAGAAAAACAGTTCTTCAAACGCGGAAGGTATGTAGAGTTCAATCTATTGTACGATAGAGGTACAAAGTTTGGATTAAACTCGGGGGGAAATATTGACTCAATATTAATGTCACTTCCGCCTGAAGCAAAGTGGAAATAGTCATGGAAAAAGAACCAATTACAGTAAGCGGTCTTCAAAATTTAAAAACAGAATTAGAAGATCTAAAAAATATTCAGAGACCAAAAATTGTAGAGGCAATAGCTGAAGCAAGATCACATGGAGATTTAAAAGAGAACGCTGAATATCAT
>CACBIC010000022.1 GCA_902539235.1 uncultured Pelagibacteraceae bacterium
GATATTGAGACTAACAAAAATTGAAGTAACAAAAAAATAAAATTATATTAGTTATGTTTTGAATTCTAAATTCAAAAATATTGTTAACAATAAAAAAGGAAATCTTAAATGATGAAATCTATCAAAACTTGGATTTTAGTTGGATTTGCATCTTTACTTTTGGTTGCTTGCGGCCAAGGAGGAGGAGGAGCAGGTTCAAAAAAATCTAAAACTTTAGACAATACTAAGAAAGCTGGATTTGTGAAATGTGGAGTTTCACAAGGTCTTCCTGGTTTCTCTAATGCTGATGCATCAGGAAACTGGTCTGGTATTGACGTGGATGTATGTAGAGCTGTTGCAGCAGCTGTTCTAGGCGATGCCGACAAAGTTAAATATACTCCATTAAGTGCAAAGGAAAGATTCACCGCTTTAACATCTGGTGAAATTGACGTTCTTGCACGTAACACAACTTGGACATTATCAAGAGACGCTGACATTGGTCTAACGTTTGTTGGTGTAAATTTTTATGATGGTCAAGGATTCATGGTAAGAAAAAATTCTGGAATCAATTCAGTAAACGATTTCAAAAATGGTATTTCTGCTTGTACAAATACAGGTACAACTACCGAGCTTAACATGAGAGACTTCTTTAATTCAAAAAACATCAAGTATGAACCAATTGCGTTTGAAAAAGCAGACGAAGTTGTTCAAGCTTACGATGCTGGAAGATGTGATACTTACACAACTGATAAATCTGGTTTAGCGGCACAAAGAACTAAAATGTCAAATCCAGATGAGCACAAAGTATTACCTGAAACGATTTCTAAAGAACCATTAGGTCCTGTTGTAAGACAAGGGGATGCTGTATGGGAAGATATCGTAAGATGGTCTCTTAATACTATGATCGAGGCAGAAGAGTATGGTGTTAATTCATCTAATGCTTCTAGCCTAAAAGACTCTGATAACCCAGCAATTAAAAGATTAGTTGGTGCTGAAGGAGAATTAGGCGCTGCTTTTGGTCTGGATAATGACTGGAGCTTAAGAATTATCGAGCAAGTTGGTAACTATGGTGAAAGCTATAAAAAACATATAGCTGATACTGGAATTTTACCTAACAGAGGTCCTAATCAATTATGGACAAAAGGTGGAATTCTTTACGTACCACCAGCAAGATAATTGCTAATAAAATTAAAAAGGGCTAGATTTATCTGGCCCTTTTTTTTATTCTCGCTATTTAAAAATGAATCTAAAAAAACTAAATATTGAAAATAAAAAAGTAAGAGATTTAATTCCTCAAGCAATAACTATTTTAGCTTTATTATCTGTAATTATTTATTTTGCTACTAATGCCCAAATTAATATGGGCAATAGAGGAATATCTTTTGGATTTGGTTTTTTAAATCAGGAGGCCTCATTTGATATAACTTTTTCTATGATCGAATATGATGGATCACATTCGTATGGAAGAGCTTTTCTAGTAGGTTTATTAAATACAATTTTAGTATCTGTGATTGGAATATTTTTTGCTACAATTGCTGGTGTAATAGTTGGTGTATCAAGATTATCAGAAAATTACTTAATTGCTAAAGTAGCAGAATGGTATGTTGAAATTTTTAGAAATATACCATTAATTTTACAAATATTTTTTTGGTATTTTGCAGCATTGAGAGCTTTACCTCTTCCTGAAAATGGAATTAATTTTAATGATATTTCTTTTTTAACTATCAAAGGGTGGTATGTTCCAAAGTTTATATGGACAAATTTTAACATATTCCTTTTATCTATAATTGCCGCCATTATAGCAATTTTCTTTATTAAATCTTATGCAACAAAACAAAGAGAGCAATTTGGTAAGCAGCTACCTACAATAAGCCTATCCATATTGACATTAATACTACTTCCTTTAATTGGTTTTCTATTTTTTGGCGTATCTCTTAATTTCGAATATCCAGTTTTAAAGCAACTCTCACCTACAGTTTATACTTATGCTGGTGGAGTGAGTATTATCCCTGAGTTGATTGCTTTAGCCTTGGCATTATCAATGTATACGGCAACTTTCATTGCCGAAAATGTAAGAGCTGGAATCCTTGGAGTAAACAAAGGCCAAAAAGAAGCTGCAGCAAGTATTGGATTAACAAAAAATCAAATTTTAAAATTAGTGGTCATGCCACAAGCTTTAAGAATAATCATACCACCAACAACAAACCAATATTTAAATTTAACTAAAAACTCATCTCTTGCAGCTGCAATTGCATATCCAGATATAGTTTTAGTTTTTGCTGGTACCGCTTTAATGCAAACAGGTAGAGCAATTGAGATAATTTCTATTACTATGCTGACTTATTTAACATTGAGTATCTCGATCTCAATATTCATGAATTGGTATAATAAAAAAATGGCTATAAAGGAAAAATAATGAATTTAATCGCTAAACCATCTAAAGAAAATATTAAAACTTACCTTCCAATAGGTGTTGTACTTGTTACACTAAGTTTTTTAGATGTATTTGTTAATGCTTTTTTTAATTATAATTTATTGGGCTTTTTCCCAAGTCAAATAAGTTATTTTTCTCCTTTAATATTAGGTTTTATTGGATTTTATTTAATAAGAATTGAATTTAGCGGAGTGAGATCTTTAGATATTTTAAATAAAAATATAAACTCCAATAATTTTAACGCTTTTTTAACTCTTTTAACAGTCTTTATAATCATCAAATCTATTCCACCACTATTAAATTGGTTTGTTTTAGATGCAAATTTTTTGGGAAATTCTAAAGATGATTGCACAGGAGACGGTGCTTGCTGGGTTTTTATTAAAGTATGGTTTAATAGATTTATGTATGGGCTGTATCCAGATGCAGAACAATGGAGAATAAATACTGCATTTTTGATTTTGTTTACTATTGTTGGTATTTCATTTTTTGTATCATCAAAACTTAAAAAATATTTCATCTTATTTTTAGTTTTTATATATCCCTTTTTAGGTATTGAGTTGATTTCAGGAGGTAGTTTTGGTTTAAAATATGTGGAAACTGCTGCGTGGGGAGGTCTTTCTTTAACATTTATAATATCAGCATTCGCTATATTATTTTGCTTCCCAATCGGTGTTTTTCTAGCTTTAGGTAGAAGATCTTCTCTACCGGCGATCAGATACGTATCAATCGGGTTTATAGAGCTATGGAGGGGCGTGCCTCTAATTACTGTATTATTTATGTCAGCTGTGATGTTTCCGATGTTTTTACCCGATGGGACTTTTATCGATAAGTTAATTAGAGTTTTAATAGCAATCACATTATTTGAGGCAGCTTACATGGCTGAAGTAGTTAGGGGTGGGCTGCAAGCATTACCAAAAGGTCAATACGAAGCCGCTAGATCTTTAGGAATGGGTTATTGGAAAATGAATTTATTAATTATATTACCTCAAGCATTAAAATTAGTAATCCCAGGTATTGCTAATACTCTATTAGCACTTGTAAAAGATACCCCTTTAATTTTTGTAGTAGGGTTGATGGAATTAGCTGGTATGATAGGTTTGGCAAAAACTAATCCAAAATGGCTTGGAATGGCTATGGAGGGCTATGTTTTTGCAGGTTTAGTTTTCTGGGTAATATGTTATGCAATGAGTAGATATAGTCAAAATTTAGAAAAAAAACTAAGTACTGAAAGATAAAAGTATGGGAAAAATAATCGAGTTAAAAAAAGTAAACAAATGGTTTGATAAATTTCAAGTATTAAAAGATATTGATCTTGAAGTTGCATCTCAAGAAAAAATAGTAATTTGTGGTCCATCTGGATCAGGTAAATCGACTTTAATAAGATGCATTAACAGGCTAGAGGAGCATCAAGAAGGAAATATAATTGTTGATGGTACAGAATTGGCCGAAAATACAAAAAATATTGAAAAGATTAGAGCTGAAGTAGGAATGGTTTTTCAGCAATTTAATTTATTTCCACATCTTTCAATCCTGGATAATTGCACATTAGCACCTATTTGGGTAAAGAAATTACCAAAAAAAGAAGCTGAGGAAGTTGCTATGAGGAACTTAACTCGTGTTCAAATAGATGATCAAGCTTTAAAATTCCCTGGACAACTTTCAGGCGGTCAGCAACAAAGAGCAGCAATCGCTAGAGCCCTGTGCATGGAACCAAAAATAATGTTATTTGATGAACCTACATCTGCCCTAGATCCAGAGATGATTAAAGAGGTGTTAGATGTAATGGTCGACCTGGCAAAAGGTGGGATGACAATGATTGTAGTTACACACGAGATGGGTTTCGCTAAAGAGGTAGCTGATTACATGATATTCATGGATGAGGGAAAAATAGTTGAAAGAGCTAAGACCAAAGAGTTTTTTGAAAATCCAAAATCAGACAGAACAAAATTATTTTTGAGCCAGATACTATAACCAATTTGGAACAGGCAAGTCTTTACTTTTTAAAAATTTTTTATTAAATATTTTACTTGCATATCTTCTACCATGATCACAAAGTATCGTTACAATTGTTTTACCTGGACCCATTTTTTTTGCTAGTTTAATAGCACCCGCAATATTTATACCTGATGAGCCACCTAGGATTATTTTTTGTTTTTCAATTAAGTCATAAACTAAATTTAAAGCTTCTGTATCATCTGTCTGGAAAGCATCGTCAACTAAAGCTTTATCAAAATTTTTAGTTATTCTAGCGGTGCCAATGCCCTCTGTAATTGAGTCTCCTGAGCTCTCCAATTTATTATTTTTAACATAAGAAAATAAAGATGATCCCATAGGATCCGATAAAGCGATCTTTATATTTTTATTTTTATTTTTTAAACCTATTGAAACACCAGCTAAAGTACCTCCAGTTCCTACGGCACAAGTAAAACCATCTATCAAACCTGCAGTTTGATTCCAGATTTCTTCTGCAGTAGTCTTAATATGCGCCTCTGCATTAATTAAGTTATCAAATTGATTTGCCCAATAAACTCCACTTTTACTTTTTTTATTTAAATCTTCAGCTATTTTCTTAGATTGTTTGATATAATTTTTAGGATTTGAGTAGGGTACAGCATCAACCTCAATTAATTCTGCCCCAAGTTTTTTTAAAGTTTCTTTTTTTTCAATCGATTGAGTGTTTGGAATGACTATTTTAAGCTTAAGGTCATATTCTTTACAGACAACCGCTAAACCAATTCCAGTATTTCCAGCTGTGCCTTCGACTATTGTTCCACCTTTAGAGATAAGTTTTCTATTCAATGCATCTTGGACAATAAATAAGGCAGCCCTATCTTTTACTGATTCCCCAGGGTTAAAATATTCAGCCTTGCCAAAGATATTACAACCTGTCAATTCTGAGGCTTGTTTTAATTTTACTAATGGTGTATTTCCAATTTGCGATATGACTGAATTACTATCCATAATATTAAATATATGAAAAATTTTTTATTTTCAATTGCTTTAATTTTTTTTTTAACTTCAGAAAATAGTGCTCATGTTGAACATTATTCAAAATACAAATATTTAGAATACGAGTTATTTAGAAATAATCAGTTAATAGGTTATCATACTTATAAATTTAAAAGAAAAAACGGTAATTTAACAATAGATAACGAAGTGAGTTTTAAAATTACTAAACTTGGGATCGATCTGTATAAATATTATGCAAGCGGACAGGAAAGGTATACTAATGGTACATTTTCAGGATTTAATTCTACTACAAATCAGAATAAAAAAGAAAAATACGTAAATATTTCGATTGATCCAAAAGATAAAAATTTAATTATTGACGGATCATCATTTAAAGGAAAAGTTGATAAAGATAAAATAATAGGCACTTGGTGGAACCATGAAATAGTTAAAAAGAAAGCTCAAATTAGTGCTGTGTCTGGGAGAATTATCGAGCAAAAAGTCCAATTTATAGGAAAAGAGGAAGTAAAAATTGGAGAAAAAACCTACAAAACTCTGAGATTTAATTTTAGTTCCTCAGATCCTAGTTTATCTAAAGATAAAAAATTAAATACAGATATCTGGTATGAAGAAGATACTTATCTTTGGGTAAAAGCAGCTTTTGATAAGACTGGTTATTGGGAGTATAGGCTTAAAAAAGCTGAATAATTTATTTTGGTCCACTTCATTTTAATGGTTTAGTCAATAGCAAAAAACAGTTTTTTTTACCCTATACCCCCCCCAAAAAAAAAAATTATATGTATTGCCAAAAAGTTCATTTTGAGGTTTTATAATTAAAAATTTAGGGAGTTCTATGGAAGAAAATTTCAATATTCATTTAGGTAAAAAATTAAGAATGCGTAGATTATCACTAGGACTTACACAGACAAAAGTTGCACAAGCTATAAACGTTACTTTCCAACAAATACAAAAATATGAAAAGGGAACTAATGGTGTGAGTTCTAACAGATTAATGCAATTATCTCAGTTTTTAAAAGTACCAATAATTTATTTTTTTGAGGATTTTAAAGAATTTAAAGATATTAATGTAGGTGAAGAAACAAATGATGATTTAAACTATTCTTTTCTTAGCAGAACATTTTCATCTTTATCAAAAGCTCAAAAGGAAAAAATATTACAAATATTGAGTAACGCTTCAAAATTTGAAAAAGTAGGATAATTGGCTCCTCGGGCAGGACTCGAACCTGCGACCAATTGATTAACAGTCAACTGCTCTACCAACTGAGCTACCGAGGAATAAAAGTGACATTACTTTTTTTTAATATAATAAAACAACAAATTTTTTTGGAGGCCACGCCCAGAATCGAACTGGGATAAAAGGATTTGCAATCCTCTGCGTAACCATTCCGCCACGTGGCCGTATTTATAAATAAAATCATAAAACTCACTACGATTTTAATCTAT
>CACBIC010000023.1 GCA_902539235.1 uncultured Pelagibacteraceae bacterium
AAGCAGAAAAAATCGAATATTTAATGGGAATCACTGATATCAAAAATAATATTGAAAAAATATTAGATGATAATAAAGCTCAAAATATAACATGCATTAACTTAAAAAATAAATCATACATAGCTGATTATATGGTTATAGCTTCTGGGACATCTTCAAGACATCTGCAGGCATTATCAGAAATTCTTGTAACTCAATTAAAAAAATTAGGAATAGACAATTGTCGTATTGAGGGAAAAGATAGTACCGACTGGAAATTAGTTGATGCACATGATGTAATTGTGCATATTTTTCATCCAGAAAAAAGAGAATTTTATGATCTTGAAAAAATGTGGTCAGAGGAAATTCCAAAAGAAAAGGCCATGATATGAAAAAATTTTTCATTTTATTAATATGTTTTTTCAATTTGTCTTCTACTCTAGCCAATTCAAAAAATAATCTTTATGAAAAAATTGATCTTTTTGGTGAAGTATTAGAAAATATCAAAGATGAATATGTTGATGATGTCAATCAAGCTGAAATGATGGACTCAGCTATTAATGGAGTCCTGCAATCTTTAGATCCTTACTCGGCTTATATGAGCCCAGAACTTTTTAAAGAAATGCAAACTGACACGAAAGGTGAGTTTGGCGGATTAGGAATAGAAATTGGTATGGAGTCTGGAGTAGTAAAAGTAATCTCTCCTATAGATGATACTCCTGCTGCAAAAGCTGGTATTAAAGCAGGGGATTACATTGTAAAAATTGGAAAAGAACAAGTACAAGGTAAATCTTTGCTGGAAGCTGTAAAATTAATGAGAGGTCCAGTAGGGACTTCAATTGAACTTACAGTAAGACGTAAAAATGTAAAAAAACCTTTAAAATTTAAAATTGAAAGAAAAATTATCGAAGTTCAATCAGTAAGCGCTAAGTTATTAGGCGAGGATAAGAATTTAGGCTATATAAGATTAAAATCATTTAACGAAAATAGTGATAAACAAGTTCTTAAATCTGTAAAAGAATTTGAAAAAAAAAATAAGGTTAAAGGTTACGTTTTTGATTTAAGGAATAATCCAGGTGGATTGTTAACTCAAGCAATAAATATAACTGATTTTTTTCTCGAGGATGGAGAAATAGTTTCTACCAAAGGAAGAAAAATTTCAGAAACTAGAAAATTTTTTGCAAGAAAAGGAGACGAAATTAAAGGGAAACCAATTGTCGTTATGATCAACAATGGATCGGCCTCTGCCTCTGAAATATTTGCCGGTGCTTTAAAAGATCATAAAAGAGCAATAATACTTGGTGAAAATTCTTACGGTAAAGGGTCAGTTCAATCTATAATACCTTTACAAAATGGAGGGGGAATGAGACTTACTATCTCAAAATATTATTTACCATCTGGTAAATCTATATCAGAGGTTGGCGTAACCCCTGATATATTTGTGGAAGAAGAAGGTGAAAATTTTCTTATTAATTCTGATAGAGACAACCAGCTAAATTACGCTATAAAACTTTTTAATTCTTAACTTTCATGAATAAATTAAAGCTTCCTATGCGCGATGGTGTTGGTGTAATTATATTAAACAAAAAAAACGAAGTTTTTGTTGGAAAAAGAAAAGATAATCCAATAGACAAATGGCAAATGCCACAGGGTGGGATTGATGATGGTGAAGATTATATTTCAGCCATGAAGAGAGAGCTTTTAGAGGAAACAAGTATTAAAAGTATTGAAATTTTAAAAGAAATTGATGGATTTTTTGAATATCAACTTCCTAATAATTTAGTTGGTATTATTTGGAAAGGAAAATTTAGAGGACAAAAGCAGAAGTGGTTTATTACAAGATTTATTGGAGATGAAAGAGAAATAAATTTAAAGACTCAACATCCAGAATTTATTGAATGGAAATGGATATTGCCTGACAAACTACCCGAGGTAATTGTAAATTTTAAAAAAGAAATGTATATAAAACTATTAAAGATTATTAAAGAATTTATAGGTTAAGATTTTTCAATGTATTAATTTTATAGGATAACAAATATTTTTCTTTATCTGTAACTTTACTTTCTTCCATTCTCTTTTGGGCATCTGTAATATGAGCTTCTATCGATCCTTTATCTATTTCAGAAATATTTTTTGCAGTTGATGATAAAATTAAAAGATTATTATTAGCAAATTCTACTATTCCTTCCTCAACAAAAAATTCTTCGTTTATATCTTTAATTTTAATTTTACCTGGTCTTAAAAAAGTTATCAGGGGAATATGGTCTTTTAAAATACCCATTTCACCCTCATACGCAGGAATTATTACTTCAGTAGTATCTACTTTTATTATTGATCTATCAGGAGAAATTATTTCGACTGTAAATTTATCCGACATTATTTGTTGTCTTTAGCTAATTTCTCTGCTTTTTCAATTACTTCCTCTATTCCACCTACCATATAAAAAGCTGCTTCGGGAAGATGATCGTACTCACCTTTACAGATTGCATCAAATCCTTTTATTGTGGAATCAAGGTCGACTAGTTTTCCTGGAGAACCAGTAAACACTTCTGCTACGAAAAAAGGTTGAGATAAAAATCTTTGTATCTTTCTTGCTCTGGCGACTGTTAATTTATCCTCTTCAGAAAGCTCATCCATTCCAAGAATAGCAATTATATCTTGGAGTGATTTGTATGCTTGTAAAATTCTTTGGACATCTCTCGCAACTCTATAATGTTCATCCCCGACTACTCTTGGATCTAATATCCTGGAGGTAGAATCTAAAGGATCTACTGCTGGATAAATACCAATTTCTGCAATTTGTCTTGATAATACTGTGGTAGCATCTAAGTGTGAAAAAGAAGTTGCTGGCGCGGGATCGGTCAAATCATCTGCAGGAACATATATTGCTTGAACCGATGTTATAGAACCTTTATCAGTTGATGTAATTCTTTCTTGTAAGTTTCCCATATCTGTAGCTAATGTTGGTTGATAACCTACAGCTGATGGTATTCTACCTAATAAAGCTGAAACTTCTGATCCTGCTTGAGTAAACCTAAAAATATTATCGACAAAAAAAAGAACGTCTTGCCCCTCTTTATCTCTAAAATATTCTGCAACTGTAAGTCCAGTTAAAGCTACACGAGCTCTAGCGCCAGGAGGCTCATTCATTTGGCCATATACTAATGCTGCTTTTGAACCTTTGCCATCTGTTTTAATTACTCCAGATTCAATCATTTCATGATAAAGATCATTTCCTTCTCTGGTTCTTTCTCCAACACCTGCAAAAACTGAAAAACCACCATGAGCCTTAGCAATATTGTTGATTAATTCCATAATTGTCACTGTTTTACCAACTCCTGCTCCACCAAATAATCCAATTTTTCCACCCTTCGCATATGGAGCTAATAGATCAATTACTTTTATACCTGTAACTAACTGTTCTGTTTCTGTTGCTTGGTCTGTAAACTTAGGAGCAGCTCTATGTATTGGCCATCTTTCTTTTGTTTTAACATCTCCTTTTTCATCAATAGACTCTCCTACAACATTTATAATCCTTCCCAAAGTTTCTGGTCCGACCGGAACACTAATAGGAGATCCAGTATTTAATACGACATCACCCCTTTTGAGTCCTTCAGTAGCATCCATTGCAATTGTTCTTACATCGTTTTCTCCAAGATGCTGAGCGACTTCAAGCACAAGTTTATTTCCTGCATTCTTTGCTTCTAAAGCTGTATAAATTTCTGGAAGATCACCTTCAAAATTTACATCTACTACTGCGCCAATAATTTGTGTTATTTTTCCGTTTTGACTCATAATTATAAGCTTTCT
Organism: uncultured Pelagibacteraceae bacterium; assembly: GCA_902539235.1. Classification (GTDB taxonomy): domain Bacteria; phylum Pseudomonadota; class Alphaproteobacteria; order Pelagibacterales; family Pelagibacteraceae; genus Pelagilacustribacter. The sequence goes on from CACBIC010000023.1 coordinate 3,790, forward strand.
GCCCCTGAAATAATTTCTATTAATTCTTTTGTAATTGAAGCTTGTCTGCTTCTATTGTAATTTATAGTAAGCTTGTCCACTAAATCTCCTGCGTTTCTTGTCGCATTATCCATAGCAGTCATTCTAGACCCCTGCTCACTTGCTGCGTTTTCAAGAAAAGCTTTGAAAACTTGAGTAGAGATATTTTTAGGCAACAAATCTTCGAGTATTTCATCTTCATCGGGTTCAAATTCATAAGGTAAGAAATTTTCTTCTTGTGACTTAGTAGATTTGTTATCTACGGGTATAATTTGTTGAGCTTGCGGAATTTGAGTTATAACATTTTTAAAGTTGTTAAAAAACAAAATACATTTATCAAATTCATTTTGATTAAATAATCTTATAATTTCATTACCTACTGTATCAGCTTCCTTGAAGGTAATTTGTTTTTTTTCTTTAAAACTATATTTTTTGACTACATATTTACCGTACTCTCTTTTAATCTGATCGAAACCTTTAGAGCCAACTGTTATTATTTTTAAATTTTTTTGCTCGTTAAGAATTTTCTTAAAGCTAGTTTTTGCAAGTTTACAAATATTTGTATTAAAACCGCCACATAACCCTCTGTCAGCAGTTAGGACAACACAAAGGTAGGTTTTATCGTTTCCTGTACCAGAAAGTAGTTTTGGAGCATTTTTTGGGTCACTAATGGATCTTGTTAAGTTAAGAATTATATTCTGCATTTTTTTGCTGTATGGTCGACCTTTTTCAGCATTTTCTTGAGCTTTTCTCAGTTTAGCCGCGGCTACCATCTTCATCGCTTTTGTAATTTTTTGTGTAGATTTCACACTTTTTATTCTCTTTTTAAGATCGTCTAAACTTGGCATCAGTTATTACTTTTTTTGTGTTCTAATATAACTTGAGAAAGAATTTTTTCATTGTCTTCATCTAGTTTTCCAGATGATTGAATTACATCAATTATTTCAGGTTTACTGGATTTTATTTTTTCAATAATAGCTTTTTCAAAATCTTTGATTTTGCTCAAGTCAACGTCATCTAAATAACCCTTCACTCCAGTGAATACTGATATGACTTGCTCTGCTACTGTCATGGGTGAATATTGATCTTGTTTTAAAAGCTCGGTCAATTTTGCACCTCTATTGAGTAATTGTTGCGTTGAAGCATCTAAGTCTGAACCAAACTGAGCAAAAGCAGCCATTTCTCTATATTGTGCTAATTCAAGTTTTATCGAACCTGCTACTTTTTTCATCGCCTTTGTTTGAGCTGCAGACCCTACCCTAGATACAGATAAACCTACGTTAACAGCTGGTCGTATACCTTGATTGAATAGTTCTGTTTCTAAAAAGATCTGCCCATCGGTAATGGATATCACATTAGTAGGGATATATGCTGACACATCTCCAGCTTGAGTTTCAATAATAGGTAAAGCTGTTAAAGATCCTCCGCCACTCTTTTCGTTTAACTTAGCAGCACGTTCTAATAGTCTACTGTGTAGATAAAATACATCACCTGGATACGCCTCTCTACCTGGAGGTCTTCTCAGCAATAAAGACATCTGTCTGTACGCAACGGCTTGTTTTGATAAATCATCGTAAACAATTAAAGCATGCATACCATTGTCTCTAAAAAATTCCCCTATAGTACAACCTGTATAAGGAGCCAAAAATTGTAGTGGTGCAGAGTCTGATGCTGTAGCTGCAACTATTGTTGTGTATTTCAATGCACCAGCTTCTTCCAATGTTTTAGTAATTTGAGCGACTGTAGAACGTTTTTGACCTATTGCAACGTAAACACAATATAATTTTTTCTTTTCATCTGAAGACTCGTTTATTTTTTTTTGATTAATAATTGCATCAATAGCTACGGCTGTTTTACCAGTTTGTCTGTCACCGATTATTAACTCTCTTTGACCCCTACCAATAGGAATTAACGAGTCTATTGATTTTAATCCTGTCTGCATAGGTTCATTTACAGATTGTCGAGGAATGATGCCTGGAGCTTTAACTTCAACTCGTTTTCTAGTTTTCGCTGAGAGCGGACCTTTACCATCTATTGGAACACCTAGACCATCCACAACTCTCCCAAGAAGCTCTTTGCCAACTGGAACATCTACAATCGCGTTAGTACGTTTAATAGTATCGCCCTCTTTTATATTTCTATCATCACCAAAAATTACAACACCAACATTGTCATTTTCTAAATTCAATGCCATTCCTTTTGATCCGTCTTCAAACTCTACCATCTCACCAGCTTGCACATTATCTAAACCATAAACACGTGCAATCCCGTCTCCAACTGATAAAACTTTTCCTATCTCTGATACTTCTGCTTTCTCACCA
>CACBIC010000024.1 GCA_902539235.1 uncultured Pelagibacteraceae bacterium
TTATTGCTAGTTTTTTCATGATACCAAGTATTTGGAAAAAAATTAATTGGAAGTTCGTATTATACTTACTTTTAGGTGTTCTACTGGGAACACCATTAGGAATACATTTGTTATCAATTCTTGACCCAAAAATTACTCATTTAATTATATCTTTAACAGTTCTTATTTTCGCTTTTTTATTATTAAAAGGTTATAAAAATAAGAAACTTAATCATAATTTATCAAAATTTTTTGTTGGTGGTATAGCTGGAACTGTTAATGGTTTTGGAACACTAGCTGGTTTACCTATTGCTCTTTATTTTTTAATCATAGCTGCTGAGCCTGCTGTTATAAGAGCGTCTTTAGCTGCTTTATTTTTCTTTACAGATTTATATGCATTATTTTTGGCATACTTTGAAAATATTTTGAATTACAAATTGATATTAAGAACTATACCTTTGATTTTTATTGTTCCAATCGGGGTATTTTTAGGAACAAAATTATTTACTGGAAGTTCAAAAGAAAATTATAAAAAATATGTTCTCTACTTTTTAATTGTAGTTTCAATTTTTGGATTAATAAGAGCTTTAATCTAATTTTTTTTAATTAAAAAAACATACCTATACTTGCTCAATAATTGTCTACCCCCAGCACCTATGACACCTAAAACGATAGCTATAAGTATTGCCATTGATCCGTAAAGAAGTGGATTATTATCTGATAATTTTGAGATAAATTTTGAAAAAAAATTGAGATTTTCAAAATTCACGATTTCGGCGTTTTTTAATTGCCTTACGCCCTCATAAAAAAAAGTGTCATAGGCAATCGCTATTGCCACAGCACATAGCAACATGGCAAATAATGTTTTTAAATGTGAGCTATCTAAATATTGTCCAATTTTCTGACCTACTTGCACTCCAATTATCGATCCTATTACTAAGATTATAACTAAAATCAAATCAATAGAGCCATAATTAAATGCATGTAATATTGTAACTAATGCACTTATAAAAACTGTTACAAATAAAGATGTTCCGGGTATAAATTTTACTGGCATACCTATTAAATAAATCATTGCAGGCACCATTAAAAAAGCACCTCCCACTCCAATTAATGCTGCTACAAATCCCACTATAACACCAAGCAAGATTGGCGTAAAAGCACTCTCGTAAAGTCTTGACTTTGGAAATCTAAGTTTAAGAGGTAAACCATGTATCCAATAGTGAGTATGTAACTTTTGTTTTAAAACTAATTTTTTTCTAGCTCTATCAATTTCTTTGGCTCCTTCAATGAGCATCAACGTACCGATAATTGCAAGAAGATACATGTACGATAATGAAATAATTAGACTTAACTTCCCAGTTTCTTTAAAAAAAGTAAATGTAATAATACCTAAAATAGTTCCCAGAACACCACCAATAATTATCATCATACCCATTTTATAGTCCAAAGTATTTTTAAACCAGTGTGTCATTGATCCAGATACTGAAGTTGCTAATATATTATTTATTTCATTTGGAACTGCATAAACTGGTGGTATTCCCAAAAATATTAAAAATGGTGTCATCAAAAAGCCTCCACCAACACCAAATAAACCCGAGAGAACTCCGACTGCAAAACTTATAAATAAAATTGTGATTATATCTATGTGAACTTGAACTATAGGAAGATAAATTTCCATCTATAAGTTTTTAAATGAAATCAATTATTAAATCAAATCAATTCGAATTTCTTAAACAATTTATTCCAACACAATATTTAGAGAACCTAGATTCTTTCAGATTAATTATTTTTTCAACGTGATTTTTATCAATTTCTTTTCTTTGGATTTTGACCTCTAAAATTATTTTGTTTATTTTTTTTGGATTTCTAAATTCTTTTGATGGATTAAAAAATTCAATATTTTCATCCATTGTAATTCTACCAAGATCTTTCAACTCGTAATAGCTTCTTAAATATTTTACTCTAATTTTTTGATCAACAATATTATTTATTCCCATACTTTTTAAAGTTTTGTGAAGCTCAAAGCTATTAAATTGAAAATTTTTTAAAACAATTTTTTCTCTGTGATAATTTTTTGTTTTTTTTATCTCTAAATTACTTGGTTTTTCGTTATTGTAACCTCTCAGTCTTATCTTAAATCTGGGCGTTACTCCCTCTTCACTTAAACTAAAGAATTGTAAATCTTTTGTATCAAAATAAATACTTTCGACTATTCTATCTGGAAAAATTTTATTTAAATTATTTTTATTTATAAAATTAATTTTTTCTTTTTTATTAATTATAAACTTTATTTCGTATCTTTTTTGATTATCTTGAGGAATATTCATTAAAATTAATTTTGTTTTAAAATATTGATCTCTGATAATCTATCAAGTTGTTTAAGGGTATTATATTGATTGCAGTTAAGACTTTTAATATTCAGTTTAGATCCTTTAAATTCTTTTTTTTTATTATATGCAGCTAGACAAATATTCATATTATTCATAGCTACATTTTTTACATTTGTTATCGCGTCATCTTTAGATGCTATACCAATATTACTATTTATTATGACACCGTTATGCATATTTAACTTTGATCTTTCACCAACTGATAAACCTTTATCTCCACAATTTTTTAAGTTTGCTTCAATTATTTCATATTCGCCAAAAGAAAAATCTATACAATCATTTTGGGCATTATTTACTTTTAAATCGTTTATTTTAATTTTAGAAAAATCTAAATCTAAAGCATCAAAATAAGAATTATCTATTTGAATTTTATTAATAATTCCTGAAGAGTTTTTTATATTAATCGAGTCTTCACAGATCATATCTGAACTTTTAAGGATTGTATTTTTAAAATTAGTATCAAAGAAATTTACACAACCAGTTAATAAATTTTTATCATATCTGATTTCACTAATTTTTTCTTTTTGAAAATTAAACTCTCTATTAAATTCAAAATTTACATTTTCAAAATTACCTTGAATAAAAAGCTTAGCTTCACTATTTAAAAAATCAAATTTTAAGTTTTTGTTTTTTATATCTTGCTTAATAAAATAATAAGTCCCTTTTTTATTAATTTTAAATTCATCGTTTTCATTATCTAACCAAATAATTGGTATTTCATTATTGAACGTACCTAGATTTATTGGAAATGATTTGAAATTATCAGTAAGTTTAAATCTTCCACTTTCTGAAATAAGTTTACTATAACTCAAGTTATCAATCTGGTTGCATCTGAGAATTTCATTATTATTAATATTAAGTTGGCAGCTATAAAAGTTATCATTAAAGATAAAAGAATAAATTATTACCTTTTCATTATTTTTTAAAATTTCTTTTTTATTTACTTTATTTTTCTCTAAGTAATTAATAATTTTATTCTTAATATTTTCATACTTTACATCTTTTTCGTTATCTAAAGTTTGATTGGGAAATGAATTTCTTAATTGATCTATTTTATTCTCACTTAAGTGGAGTACATCACCTAAAACACACTCTTGCATTCTGGTTAAATTCTTACTTGTTAAATTTTTGAAATCTTTTTTAAAACTTGATAAAATTTCAATATTTGCTTTTTTTTGACAGTCTGTTTTTCCTGGCAAAAATTGAACATTTCCATCGTAATAAAGTGGTACAAATATTTTCTTATAAGGTATGTAAATATACTTTCGATTTATAGTAGCTAAACCATGAAAAGCATATTTTTTGTGAATTGTGGTAAAAAAATCTTCATTAATTACTTTTTTTTTAAAATCTTTATTGGCTCTCAAAGCTATAGCTTCTGAGGCAATAAAATTTGAAATATCGTTTTTAAGAAAATTATTATTATCTATTACAAATGAAGAAGTGAAAAAGTTATTGTAAATTTCTTCTTCTTTTTTATTGAGATAAAAACCAAAATCATTAGATTTTAAAATTACTGTTTCTGTAAGATCATTTCTTTCTAAAAACTCTTTCGTTGCATCTTCCTGAAAAATTGCTTTATAAATATTCCCATTTAAATTTACCTCTACCATTCTTGTGTAAAGTGAAGGAAATCCTAAATAGTCAAGCATTAAAGTCCAAAAAACCTCGTTCTCACCTTTTCTTGTTTCAGGCAAAAAAAGATTAAATCTTGTTACTCCGTTAAAACTGTCATCTAATATTTTTACTTTTAGGCTTGTTAAAGGAGGTCTAAGATGATCTTTCCAATCTCCTAAAATTCTTATCTCTGAGTTAATCAACTTTTCATCTGTTAAAATTTTTGCTTTGACCCATTTCTTATATTTTTTTTTTATGTTTTTTTCGCCATAAATTTCACCATCTGTGTAGGCTCTCATAGACCTTCTTAAATATTTATTATATTCAGAATTTGTTAACTCAAATTGAATTGAAGATGGAATAGTTAAATTTTGTGAAAAAGCTGAATTAGAATATAAAAAAATTACTATAAAAAATTGTGCGATTAAAAAACATTTAATTATTCTCATCAAGATCAACATTATAACTATTTATCTTGGATGACCATTCATTTAAAAATTTATCTTTATCGACTGACTTATCAAAAATCATAAAACCAGATATATCATATTTGTCACCCTCGTTTTTTACTGAGTAATTTCTAATGTTTTTATCGCTGGTAATTTTCTTAAAATCATTTTCCTTCATCAGACCATGAAAGTTTAGTGATAGTTTCCCATCACTACCTGATGAATTATCTTTAATTAATGAAAAGCGTCTGATGAAATAAGGTAATATTGACAAAAGTATTATTAAAACCACTGTTATGCTCAGATCGACTTTGGCACTTATTCCAATAGTAAGTAAGCTAAAATAATGAACTAATTCATAAGGAGTTCTTATAGGAGTTCTAAATCTTACAATAGATAATGCACCGATCATTCCGATACTTAACGCGATATTAGACCCAATCACTGTAGTAATAACCAAGCCAATCACAGGCAAAGTTATTCCAACATAGATATTAAAATTGTTACGCAACCATTTGTAGCTGAACTTAGAGTGAACGTAAGTGACTATTAACCCACCTAATGCACAAAAAATAATTTTTATTAGTAATAAAAATAATACAATATTTTGCGCTGATAATTTTTTATATGCTAAAGTTATTACTTCAAGCAGTTCCTGCATTTAATTATTTTCTCAATCTTTAAATTTCTAAGCAGCTTGTTTAAGTCTATGCTTAGAGGTCATTCCACTTAAAAAATTCCAAAGATATCTAGCAGTTAATAAAGAAGCTGTTTCCGCTTTTTCTTGTTCCTCTTTTGATAAACTATCTAATAGCTTCTCACACTCAGCTCTATGAATTACATCAGCCGATTTATGCGCTTCAAAAAATTCTAGTCCTTCTTTTGATTTAACTCCGTAAAATTTTTTTAAACCTTGGATTTTAGTCTCCGCTATTTCAGGAATTTGTCTTTCATAGGTATATAATGATGCTAAACCTTCAGCGTAAGATTTTCTCGCTTGAACAAAAAAATTATCAATCATATCTTTTGTAAACCAATCAAGTTTTACTTTTTCAATTTCTTTTTCATCAGCTCCTAAGGCTTTAGCAAAATTTTTCCACAGCTTAGGATGATCTCCATCTTTGTTTTCTTCATCTTGTAAGTTTTCCAAAAGAATTCTTCTTTTTTCAATATCTTCACATATAGAATGTGTTGCGCTGATATATCTTGGGAAGGCTTTAACGTGCTGATAGTATTGCTCAGCATAATCTTTAATAATCTCTCTAGTTAATTTTCCCTCGTTCCAATAAACTTGGTAAAATGGGTGTTTAAGTAAGTGAAACTTGTCTAACTTTTTTCCTAGAATTGATGAAAACATATTTTCTCCTTTGTTATCTAAAGCCTATTAAAAAAATTAAAATGATTAAATAAAAAAATTATCCACAATTTTGAGTTGTAAATAAATGATGTTCACGTTTTGATTCACTTTTGATTCACTTAGGGACTCAATTTACAACCTTAGATAGTTTTATCCACAGTTACTAAAGGCTTTTCGTCTATTGGAAGGTGAAGAGCTGTGGCAACAAATGATAATACTATAGCTAAATACCAAGCATAATCGAAACTTCCAAATTGATCATAAAAATAACCTCCAAGGTAAGCGCCCAGAAATGATCCAA
>CACBIC010000025.1 GCA_902539235.1 uncultured Pelagibacteraceae bacterium
GATCTGAAGTAAATTTTTTTGTTTTTTGTGTACCACCAATACCTGGAATTAATCCTAAATTGATTTCAGGCAAACCAAATTTAGCTTCGGAGCTTGCAATGATTACATCACTAGAGAGAGCAAGCTCAAAACCACCACCTAATGCATAGCCCTCGACGAATGAGATAATTGGAATATCGATTTTTTGTAAATCATCAACTTTAGAAAAAAGTTTTTGTTTTTTTGCTTTTTTTGAGTCAAGTTTTTCAAGTTCTTTGATATCGGCTCCAGGCGAAAAAAACTTTGGACCTCCAATTAAACCAATGCATTTAATCTCTTTTGATTTATTCAAATTTTTGGTTGCATCACCTATTTCATTAAGCGTTTTTTGATCTAAACTATTATTTTTATTGTTAGCAATTTCGATAATTGCGTAATTTTCTCGCTTTTCTACTTTAATATTTTTATAGTTCATCAATTAATAGAATATAAATTTCATTATGACAGAGCAACTAATTATATTGGTAGAAATATTATTAATAGACTTAGTCTTAGCGGGTGATAACGCCATTATTATTGGGATGGTTGCTTCAAAGTTTGAAGATTCAAATAGGAAGAAAATAATTTTCTGGGGAATAGGTGGAGCTGTAGTTTTAAGAATTATTTTTACTTTTATTACTGCTTATTTATTACAAATCTCAGGTTTAAGATTAGTTGGAGGTATTTTATTACTTTATATTTGCTACAAACTTTATAGAGATGTAATTCAAAATAAGATTGAAGAAAAAAAAATTGAAGTTGATAATTCAAATCTTAAAAAAGCAATTTTTACAGTAATACTTGCAGATGTGACAATGAGTTTAGATAATGTTTTGGGTGTAGCAGGTGCTGCAGGTCATCACTATCATTTACTAGTTTTTGGTTTGGTTTTATCTATTGTTTTAATGGCAGTAGCAGCTAATTTAATTTCTGGTTGGATTAAAAAATATAAATGGATAGCATGGTTGGGTTTATTAGCTATATTAGTAGTTGCAATAGATTTAATATATACTGATATAAATATTCTATTTTTTTAGAATGAAAAAAGTGATCCTAGCAAATATTACTATTATTGTAGTTTTAGTTTTTTTTTTAGAATTGGTTTCAAATTTTTTTAAATTATCTAATTTAAAGGGGATAGAGCCAGGATTAATAATTACTAATGAAGATATTCATCAAATGTTACCTAACAGTTCTGGTATTCACTTTGGTCAAAAAATCTATATTGATCAATATGGTTTTAGAGTTCCATCAAAGGATTTTTTTTATAAAAAAAATAATAAGTCAATTTTTATAATTGGTGATAGTACTGCTTTTGGAAATGGAATTCTTGAGCAAAAAACATTTATTGGAAAACTAAGAGAGTTTTTTACAAATCTTAATTTTTATAATAGTTCGGTACCTGGTTACAATATTAAACACTTCCAAGCTAATATAGATAAAGTCGATAATTTTGATAATGTTAAAAAAGTTTTTTATTTTATTACTTTAAATGATATTTATGGAGGTCAAAGTATTTTGGACTTAACGCAAAATAAAAATTTGAATCATGAAAATATTTCAATTAAAAAAAATTCATTAATTAACAAATTAAATGCTTTTTTGAATAGTAAGTCTTATTTTTATATGTTTTTTAAGGGAATTATAAGCGATCCATCAAAAAGATATTTTAAGAATATTAAGAAAAATTACGAAAAAACTGATCTAAGTAATATGAAAGATTATATCTCAAATTTAAATGAAAAATTAAATCGAGAAAATATAGATTTAAAAGTGTTCATACTTCCTTATGAATTTCAAACCCGGAATTGTTCTAATGAAAACCTAGTTCCTCAAAATAAAATAAACTTAATTCTAAAAGATTTAAAAGTTTACTATCAAGATTTGACAAATAATTTTTGTAAACATTCTAATCCAAAATCTTTATTTTACAAATTTGATCCAATGCATTTATCTGATAAAGGACATTCACTAGTATTTAACTTAATCAAAAATGAAATATAATTGTAAATTACTTTTTTTTATCTTAATTCTTGTTTTAAACTGCTCAAAAATTTATGCTTTAGAATTTAAAGGGGATTTTAAACAAGGTTCGTTTATATTAGGAAAAACTAAGCCTGGAGCAAAAGTTTATATCGATAAAAGAAAAATTAGAGTCTCAAAAGATGGGTATTTTGCTTTTGGGCTGGATAGAGACAGAAAAAATGATGTTAGGATAAAAATCATTAATAATACTGAGGAAAAAAATATCGTTAAGAAGGTATTTAAAAGAGATTATAAAATTCAAAGAATAGATGGACTACCTCCAAAAAAAGTAACTCCACCTCCTGAAGTTTTTGAGAGGATTAAAAAAGATAATAAATTGATTGGTGAAGCCAGAGCAATTAATACATCTTATGAATATTTTAAAGATAAATTTATTTACCCATTAGATAAATATATAGTTACAGGTGTTTACGGTAGTCAAAGAATTTTAAATGGAAAACCCAGAAGACCTCACTATGGAATAGATTTTCATGCCCCTGAGGGAACTCCTGTTAAAGCTATGATGGATGGTGAAGTAACTTTGGTACATAAAGATATGTATTTTACGGGAGGCACTGTGATCTTTGATCATGGACACGGTATCAGCACACTTTTTATGCACATGAAAGATATAAATGTTAAAGTTGGTCAAAAAGTTAAACAAGGTCAAATAGTTGGAACTCTTGGTCAAAGTGGAAGGGCAACTGGGCCGCACCTAGATATAAGATTAAATTGGTTTGAGGTAAAACTTGATCCCGTCACAATTTTAAACTTAAATTAATCTAATTCGAATTTATTTTTATAATCCTTTAGCAATGATTTATCTTGATCATCTTTTATCAATAGATAATTTTCTATTGCCAGTATGTCTAAGTTTGTACCCATAAAACAATTGAAAGCATCCTCGACACTACAAACAATTGGTTCTCCTCTAACATTAAATGAGGTATTTACTAAAACTGGACAATCAGTAATTTTTTTAAATTCATTTATTAAGTTATAGTATTTTAAATTAGTTTCTTTATGAACTGTTTGAATTCTAGCTGAATAATCAACATGTGTAATAGCAGGAATACTAGATCTTCTAATGTTTAATTTATCAATTCCAAATAATTTACTATCTTTTTCAGACATGGTTATTTGTTTTTCTCTTTTTACATCTGAAACTAAAAGCATGTATGGGCTATCATAGTTAAGTTCAAACCAGTTGCTAACTTCTTCTCTTAAAACTGAAGGTGCGAATGGTCTAAAGCTCTCTCTGAATTTTATTTTTAAGTTTAATTCTTTTTGCATCTTATCAGATCTTGGATCAGCTAAAATTGATCGCCCACCTAACGCTCTAGGTCCAAACTCCATTCTACCTTGAAACCAACCTACTGTTTTACCGTTGGATAACTCTTTAGCAACGATTGATGAAATTTCGTTTGAACTTTTTTTGGTGTATCTAGCTTTCAATTTTTTAAGTTGATCTTCAATATTTTTTTCTGAAAGCTTAGGACCTAAGTAAGCTCCTTTCATTTGATCTTGGAAATTTTCTCTAGGTTTTTTTAATTCATGATGCCAGTATGCTAGAGCTGCGCCTAAAGATCCGCCTGCATCTCCAGCTGCAGGTTGTATCCATATATCATCAAAAATTTTTTGTCTTAATATCTTTCCGTTAGCTACACAATTTAATGCAACGCCTCCGGCCAAACATAGATTTTTAATTTTATATTCACTAGCAATATTTTTTGTAATTCTAATAACAATTTCTTCTGTTACTGATTGTATAGATGCTGCAATATCCATATGGAAATCTTCCAATAAATCTTTTTTGGGATTTCTCACGGGGTGGCCAAAAAGATCGGAAAATTTTTTATTGGTCATTGTTAAACCTGTAGCATAATTAAAAAATTTCATATTTAATTTAAATGATCCATCCTCTTTAAGGTCCATAAGATTTTGAATAATTAAATCTTTATATTTTGGCTTTCCATATGGTGCTAATCCCATAACTTTGTATTCACCGCTATTCACTTTAAAACCAGTATAGTAAGTAAATGCAGAATAAAGTAATCCTAACGAGTGTGGAAAATAAATTTCTTTTATCATTTCCAATTTATTTTTTTTTCCAATAGCAACAGTTGTTGTTGCCCACTCACCAACTCCATCTAATGTTAAAACAACTGCATTTTCAAATGGTGAAGGATAAAATGCACTTGCGGCGTGGCTATAATGATGTTCTGAAAATTTAATTTTTTTTATATCCTTAAAGTTTTCATCATGTAGTTTTAATTTGTCAAATAAAAATTTTTTTTGAAAGAGTTTTTCTCTCAACCAAAGAGGCATGGAAAGACTAAAAGATTTGAAACCTTTAGGTGCAAAAGCCATATACGTTTCTAACAAACGTTCAAATTTTAAAAATGGTTTCTCAAAAAAAACTATGTGATCAACTTCATTTAGCTTTAATTTACCTTCGGTCAAAACATAATTAACTGCATTAAAAGGATAACCTGGATCATGTTTTTTTCTTGAAAATCTTTCTTCTTGTGCTGCAGCAATAATCTCTCCATCAACAACTAACGCTGCTGCACTGTCATGATAAAAAGCTGATATTCCTAAAATAGAAGTCACTTAAAAAATTGTATATATAAATGGAGCGACTGCTGACCCTTGGCTCAAAACAATTAAGACACCAAATAATGCAAGAACAATTATGATTGGTAATAACCAATATTTTTTTCTCTCATTTAAAAATTCCCAAAACTCTTTTAAAAAATCAATCATTAAAACTGCTTATCCATTGTTCCTAAATGTTTTTTTCTCTTAATCCAATAACTTTTAACATTATTGTTAAATTTCATTTCTATCAAATCTTTACCAAATAATCTTACTAATAAACTTATTGGAGTAAGTATTAAAAAATAAACAACTGCCATAACAATTGGCGCTATTACTTTTCCTAATATTTCTCCAAACTTAATCCAAAGATTATTTAATGGTGATAGCAATTTAGAATTTAATAAACCTAAAAACAGAAAAATCACAGAAATTATAATAAGATAAATATTTGGATTCATTTCTTTTGTAAGCGGCCATAAACCAAAACCTAAAAAAACTAAAAAAAACAATATTCCAAAACTTCTATTAGATGATTTTTTGTGCATAAATTTTCATTATAATTATTATTCATTTCTTCATATCATTTAAATTAGTTTTATGTAAAGTAGAAT
>CACBIC010000026.1 GCA_902539235.1 uncultured Pelagibacteraceae bacterium
GAAGAGAAAAAGGCTTAACCAAAAGGTAATTAGAGATGCTAGAAGTAAAAATTTTTACTTTATATCCAGATTTGTTTCCTGGTCCTTTGAACATTGGAATATTTAAAAAGGCAAGGGAAAACAAAATTTGGAATTTAAAAGTAATAAATATTAGAGAATATTCGAAAGATAATCACGGCACAGTAGATGACACTCCTTTTGGAGGAGGAAGTGGAATGCTTTTACGTCCTGATATATTAGCATCAGCTCTTGATAAGAATATAAAAAAAAGAGAAAAAATTATTTACTTGTCTCCAAGAGGAAAAAAATTTGATCAAAACGTTGCCAGATCATTAAGTAAAGAGAAAAACTTAAACCTTATCTGCGGTCATTTTGAAGGTGTTGATCAAAGGCTTCTAGAGACACGAAATATTGAAGAGTACAGTTTAGGTGATTTCATTTTATCTGGAGGTGAGCCAGCTTCTTTTGTACTAGTTGACGCTTTAATTAGATTATTACCTGGAGTGCTTGGAAACAAAGACTCCGTCAAAGAAGAAAGTTTTGAAAATCATCTTTTAGAATATCCTCAATATACTAAACCAAGAGAATGGGAAGGTAAAAGCCCACCAGAGGTCTTATTTTCGGGAGATCACGCCAAAATAAAAGGGTGGCGTTTATCTCAATCTGAGGCTATAACACGTCGCCAGAGACCCGATCTTTGGAAAAAATATTTAGAGAAAAAAAATGAAAAACATTGAAGATATAAATAAAGCAGCAATAAAAAAGATAGTTGCTAATAAAAAAATTACAGAATTTTCTCCAGGAGACACAATAAAAGTGGGTGTTAAAATTATAGAAGGTAAAAGAGAAAGGATTCAATATTTTGAAGGTGTTTGTATTGCTAAAAAAAATAGAGATATAAATTCTTCATTTACTGTAAGAAAAATTTCATTTGGTGAGGGTGTAGAGAGAACTTTTGCACTTTATAGTCCTAATGTGGACTCAATTAAAGTAATAAGATCGGGAAAAGTTAGAAGAGCCAAACTTTATTATTTGAGAGATAGAAAAGGAAAATCTGCAAGAATTGCTGAAAAAATTAAAAAGAAAATTGGTGTCGATGTTTCAGTGAAGACAGAGGAGCCAAAAGTAAAACCGATCGAGCCTGCTACCCAAGAGACCAAAGTAGAAGAAATTAAAAAAGAGGCTCCAGACGTCAAAGCTAAAGCTGCAAAGCCGACTAGCGAAAAAAAATAAAATTAAATGTCTAAAACTCTATACGATAAGATATGGGAAAACCATCTTGTTCATGAACAAAGCGATGGAACTTCATTAATTTATGTCGATAGACATTTAGTTCATGAAGTTACGAGCCCCCAAGCTTTTGAGGGACTTAGATTACAAAAAAGAAAAGTCAGAAGACCAGAATTAACTCTTGCAGTGCCTGATCACAATGTTCCTACAACTGACAGGTCAAAAGGTATAAATGATGAGGACTCTAGAATTCAAGTAGAAACATTAAGAAAAAACTGTAAAGACTTTGGAGTAGAACTTTTTGATGTTAATGACAAGCGCCAAGGGATAGTCCATATTATAGGACCTGAACAAGGTTTCACTCAGCCAGGAACAGTAATTGTATGTGGCGACAGCCATACTGCTACACACGGAGCATTCGGTGCATTAGCTTTTGGAATAGGAACATCTGAAGTTGAACACGTTCTTGCTACACAAACTTTAATGCAAAAGAAATCGAAAAATTTGAGAATTAATGTTAACGGTAATTTACCAAAAGGGGTTACTGCAAAAGATGTAATCTTAAAAATTATTGGTACGATTGGAACTGCGGGTGGTACTGGATACGTAGTTGAATTTGCTGGCGATGTGATTAAAAGCTTAAGTATGGAAGAGAGAATGACTGTTTGTAATATGACCATTGAAGCAGGTGCAAGAGCTGGATTAATTGCACCAGATGAAAAAACATTTAGCTATTTAAAAGGTAAAACAATGTCGCCAAAAGGTGAAAATTGGACTAAAGCCGTAGAATTTTGGAAGACTTTGTATTCAGACAAAGACTGCAAATTTGATAAAGAGGTAAATATTGATGGCAAAAATATAGAACCACTTGTTACTTGGGGCACTTCACCTCAAGATGTGTCACCAGTTACCGGTGTTGTGCCAGATCCAGAAAAGGAAAATAACGAGGATAGAAAAATGGCCATGAAAAGATCTCTTGATTATATGGGATTAGAAGCAAACACTAAAATTTCAGACATAAAAATTGACAAGATTTTTATAGGAAGCTGTACAAATGGAAGAATAGAGGATTTAAGATTGGCTGCAGATCTTTTAAAAGGCAAAAAAATTGCTGATAATGTTAGCGCTATGGTCGTTCCAGGATCTGGATTAGTTAAAGAGCAAGCTGAAAAAGAGGGAATTGATAAAATTTTCAAAGAAGCAGGTTTTGAATGGAGAGAGCCTGGTTGTTCAATGTGTTTAGGTATGAATCCAGATCAATTAAAACCTAAAGAAAGATGTGCTTCAACATCAAATAGGAACTTTGAAGGTAGACAAGGTCGTGGAGGAAGAACACATCTAGTAAGTCCAGGGATGGCTATTGCTGCAGCAATCAAAGGGTATCTAGCTGATGTAAGAGAAATATAATATGGAAAAGTTTAATAATTTAAGATCAATACCATCATATTTATCATTACAAAATATTGATACAGATATGATAATTCCAAAGCAATTTTTAAAAACCATCAAAAGAACAGGTTTAGGAAAAAGTTTATTTTATGAAATGCGTTATGATGAAAATGGAAAAAGGAATGAGAATTTCATTCTAAATAGGGAACCTTACGATAAATCAAAAATTCTTTTAGCAGGAAAAAATTTTGGATGCGGATCATCAAGAGAACACGCTCCATGGGCTTTATCTGATTTTGGTATAAAGTGCGTAATAAGTGCCAGTTTTGCGGATATTTTTTACAACAATTGTTTTAAAAATGGAATTCTTCCAATTAAAATCGATGATAAAATTGTTATTGAACTAGCCGAATATTCTAACAGGAAAGAGGAAATTGAAATTAGTTTAGAGAAGCAAGAAATAAAATATGGAAACAAAGTTGCAAATTTTGAGCTGGATCCCTTTAAAAAGAAATGTTTGATGGAAGGTCTAGATGATATAGCACTTTCAATGGAAAAAATTTCTAGCATAGACGACTACGAAAAAAAACTACAATCCACTAAACCTTGGGTTCTAAATAATGGCTAATAAGACTAGGAAAATTTTGCTTTTACCTGGCGATGGAATAGGCCCTGAGGTGGTTGCAGAAGTAAGAAGAATACTTGAGTGGATGAATAAAACAAAGTCTTTAGATTTTGTTTTAAGCCAAGAATTAATTGGTGGTGCGTCTATTGATGCAAATAAAGTTCCAATTACTGATGAGGTTTTTTATAAGTCTTTGGAATCTGATGCAGTAATATTAGGTGCTTGTGGCGGACCTAAATGGGATAATTTGGAATTTTCAAAAAAACCTGAGAGAGCTCTTTTAAAACTTAGAAAAGAGCTAAAGTTATTCGCTAACTTAAGACCAGCTATTTGCTTCAAACAACTTGTTGACTCTTCAACTCTTAAACCAGAAATAGTTTCAGGGTTAGATATTATGATTGTGAGGGAATTAACTGGTGGTATTTATTTCGGTGAACCGCGTGGGATTGAACCAATGGAAAATAACCAAAGAAAAGGTATTAACACTCACTCGTATACTACTTCAGAAATTCACCGGATAGCACGTGTTGCATTTGATTTGGCAAAAAAAAGAAAAAATAAAGTTACCTCCTGCGAAAAATCAAATGTCATGGAGGCAGGTATTTTATGGAGAGAAGAGGTACAGGCGATTAAGGATAAAGAATTTAAAAAGGTAGAGCTAAATCATATGTTAGCTGATAACTGTGCGATGCAGCTTTTAAGATATCCAAAACAATTTGACGTTATTTTAGCAGACAATTTATTTGGAGACATGTTGTCAGACGAGGCAGCAATGCTTACAGGTTCTCTAGGACTTTTACCTTCTGCATCATTAGGTGCAAAAGATAAAAACGGAAGAATTAGATCATTATACGAACCAGTCCATGGATCCGCTCCTGATATCGAGGGAAAAAATATTGCTAATCCAATAGCTACTATTTTAAGTTTATCTATGGCATTAAGGTATTCCTTAGACCTTGGAAAAGAGGCAGATCAACTTGATAATGCCGTACAGAGTGTTTTAGACGATGGTTTAAGAACAAAAGATATAATGTCTAAAAATATGAAAGAGGTTTCTACCACGGAGATGGGTGATGCAATCATCGCAAAATTGAAATAAAGTAAGAAATTATGAATTTTGCAATTATTGGTGCCTCAGGAAATGTTGGAAGAAAAACAATTGAAATTTTAGAGAAATCTAAAATAGCTATTGATAATCTTTTTTTAGTTGCATCTTCAAAAAGTGCAGGAAAAAAGATAAAATTTAAAAATAAAGAAATTGAAATCGAAGATTTAGAAAATTACAATTTTTCTAGAGCTCAGATCACTTTTTTTGCTGCAGGAAGTAAGGTAGCTAAAGAATGGGTCCCTAAAGCAGCAAAAGAAACTATTGTTATAGATAACTCTAGTTATTTTAGAATGCAAAAAGATGTTCCTCTTGTTGTGCCAGAGGTAAATTCAGAAGCACTTAATAAACATAAGAACATAATAGCAAATCCGAATTGTTCAACTATGCAAATGGTTCTTCCTTTAAAGCCATTGCATGATGAATATAAAATCAAACGAGTTATAGTTTCAACTTATCAAGCAGTTTCTGGTGCTGGCAAAGAACCTATGGATGAGCTTTTTGATCAATCAAGAGATTATTTAGATGGAAAAAAAATTAACTCACTAAATTTTACTAAACAAATCGCTTTTAACTTAATTCCGCATATAGATTCTTTTGATCAAGATGGATATACAAAAGAAGAATTAAAAATGACTTATGAAACGAAAAAGATCTTAG
>CACBIC010000027.1 GCA_902539235.1 uncultured Pelagibacteraceae bacterium
TCTAAAAAGTCTTTAGTTCTAATCCTAGCGATTTTTTTAGAAACGTTAAATAATGAGCTCGCTAATTGACATACAATCATATTTGTTTCATCATTTCTCGTTACTGCAATTATCATGTCTGCATTTTCTGTACCTGCATTTTCTAAAACAGTTGGAAGTGAAGCTCTACCAACAATACCCTTAACATCCTGAGTATCATTAATTTTTTTGATATCTTCAGATGATTGATCGATTACCGTTACTGAGTGTCCTTGTGCAGATAATTGTTTGCTAATTGAGAAGCCGACCTTGCCAGCTCCACATATAATAATATTCATTTTAGTTTATGCCTTTAATTCCAAGTTCTTTGAGTTTTCTATGAAGAGCGGATCTCTCCATACCTATAAAATCTGCTGTTTTTGAGATATTTCCATGATTTTTTTTAAGTTGTGTAATCAAATATTCCTTTTCGAAATGTTTTCGCGCTTCTTTCAATGGTGAAGTAAAAGATTTTTCTAATAGATCTCTGTTCGAAAATGTAGACGCTGGATTTAAAATATCTTCAATAATTTTATTTATATTAGATTGAGACTCATTAGCTGACAAAATCGTAATTCTTTCTACTAAATTTCTTAGCTCTCTTACATTTCCAGGCCAATTATAGGTATATAGATTATCGTTTTTTATATCGATTTTTGGTTGTTGAACTCCATTTATTTCTGAAAGTTTTTCTTTGAAATACTCTATCAATAAAGGAATGTCTTCAGTACGTGAACTTAAAGAAGTAAGTTCGATCGGCATTACATTTAACCTGTGATATAAATCTTCTCGAAATTTGTTTATTTTCACTAATTCACTTAAATCTTTTGAAGTAGAAGATATTAATCTAATATTAACGTTAATATCTTTTGATCCATTTAATCTTTTAAATTTTTGATCAATTAAAACTCTTAAAACATTCGCTTGTGTCTCAAAAGGAATTTCAGATACTTCGTCGATTAATAATGTTCCTTTATTTGCTCTTTCCAAAGCTCCAAAAGATATATTTCCGTCATCAAATTCTTCACCAAATAATTCTTTTTCATATGCACTCTCTTTTAATAGTGCGGCATTTATAATTATAAATGGCTCTTTTGATCTAGAGGAATTTTTATGAATTTTTCTAGCTACTAATTCTTTTCCTGCTCCTGTAGGACCATAAATTAAAACTCTACTTTCTGAAGTTGACAACTTTTCAATTATTTTTTTTACCTTAATTACCGAAGGGCTTTTACCTATGAGTTCAAATGAGTGAAAAAGTTTATTTTCAATAATATCTTTTTCCTTTTTAAGCTTAGAAGACTCTAAAGCCCTGTTTACATAATTTAATATTTTTTCTTTTGTAAAAGGTTTTTCAATAAATTCGTATGCTCCAAGTCTAGTAGCTTCAACGGCTATTTGAACAGTTGCATGTCCAGATATCATGATTACAGGTGTTGATTTATTTTTTTTGGTTACTAGTTTCAAAAGATCTATTCCATCTTTGTCGGTCTTATCTAGTTTAATATCTATAATTGCAAGATCAGGAAGTTTTTTATTTATTTCATAAAAAGCTTGGTCGTAATTAGCAGCAGTCCTAACTTCGTAATTCTGCTCTATTAGGATATTGCTAACTAGTGAGCGAATATCTGGATTATCATCTATTACTAAAATTTCTTTAAGCATTAAGTTTTGGAAGCGAGATACTAATTAAAGTACCTTTCCCCTTTTTTTTATTTCTTATTGAAAAATCTCCAAGATGTTCATTTATAATTTTTGTAACAATAGGTAAACCCAAGCCTGTACCGGTTTTTTTTGTGGTAAAGTAAGGTGTCATTGCTTTTTTTGGGTCTGTAATACCTGATCCATTATCTGTCAATCTACAAACTATATAGTCATTATTGTTGTCAATTTCTATGTCAATATTACCCTTAAATTTAGTGTCTTTTTTGGATATTTCATCAATAGCCTCCTGAGAATTCTTAATTAAATTTATAAACACTCTATTAAGTTGGTCCTCATCTCCATTTATAAAAATTTCTTTATCTTTTGTAATTAAATTTATAGAACTTTTCGAGGTCATTTTAATAAAATCTAAGGATTTTTTAATAACATTAACAATATTAATTTTTTTTAAAATAGGTCTTGGCATTCTGGCAAAGTTTGAGAATTCGTTTACTAATTTTTCTATATCTTTAATTTGTCTATTAATTGTTTCTAGATATTTTTCATATTCTTGACTTTGATTGTTGAGTTTACTTTTATATTTCTCTCTAAGGCTATCTATAGAAAGTTGTATGGGTGTTAATGGATTTTTAATTTCATGAGCTAATTTTCTTGCAACACTTTCCCATGCTTCATAACGTTCATTGATAAGAAGTTTATTTTGCTGCTCTTTTAATCTTTCTATCATTGAATTAAAGTTTCTATTTAATTGTTTAAATTCCTCGTCAGTTTCAAGTTCTGGTACTTTTACATCCAAAGCGCCTTTGCTAATCGAGTCAGATGCACCTATTAAATTAATGATAGGTTTAGTAAGTCTTGATGCAAAAGTAATAGCTATTGATGTGGATAAAAATAAAAGTAATGTAACAACAATTATATATATTATTGCAAAAGTTACTTTAATTCCTGTTTGACTATTTTCAACTGAATAATAAAAACTTACTGCCTCCTCTGTTTCGTTGAGATATCTTAAAATTTCACTATCAATATTTCTTGAAATATAAAGATACGTATCTACTAAAGAATTTAATTTAGTCATAACAGTAGTTTTGTTTTCTAAATTATTTGAAACAAAAACAGGCTTACCTTCTAGCACTTGATCGTAGTCTTCATCAGATGGGATTACAAATTCATCAGTTATATCTGTCACATCAGATAAAAGTATATTTCCTAAACTGTCTATTAAATATACATCGTCTATTCGTCTTAATAACTTTTCAGATCTCATAATATTTTTAAAACGATTAGGATTTGAATAATATAAATTAGAAACTCTATTAAGGCCAACACTCATTAGTATTACATCTGACAAAACATTTTCTTTACTTTCTTCTAAGTAGTTTTTGGCGACGTCATAAGAATTATTAACAGCTTTAGTAATTTGTTTATCAAAATAATTTTGAATACCAAAATTAAATATAAAAAGTGAAAAAATAGCAACAACTAAAGACGGTATTACGGTAAATAAAGAAAAAACTGAAATATATTTTAAATTTGTTTGCGCACCTTTTTTATTTTTTTTTCCCGTATAATAAAACCTATAAAAGTTTTTAAATATAAGACCGAAAAAAATTAAAAGTAGGAAAATATCTATGATTAGTAAAGTTTGTAAATTTTTATCAGATAAAGGTATAAAGCCTTCGTTTATAAATGTTAAAAAAGTTACTATCCCCATAAAAATACACAAAAATGAGGATAAAATAATCCAATTAAAGTTTTTAATAATTTTAAACATACTAAATAAGCATTAAATATTTATTTAAATATAATATAAGTTTATACCATGAGTTATTCTTTAATTATTCTTGCTGGAGGTAATAGCCATAGATTTAAATCTAATATAGGCAAACCATATCAAAAAATAGCTGGTAAATCATTAATTGAAATAAATATTAATAAAGCACGTAAATTTAAACAAATTAAAAAGATTGTTCTAGTTTATAATAAAAAAGACTCTAAACGAGTCAAATCACTCAAGCTTAAAAAAGTAAAATTGGTAATTGGAGGAAAAAATCGACAACAATCAACTTTTTGCGCTCTAAAATATTTGATCGGCCAGAAAGGAATAACTAAAGTTTTGATTCATGATGTTGCTAGACCTAATTTTTCAACAAAACTTATGAGTTCAATATTGAGAAATATTAGAATCTCAAAAGCTGTTGTTCCCAAAATTAAAATTCAAGATGCAATAAAACAAAGAATCGAATCTAGTAAAGAAGAGTACATAATAGGAAAAAAAAGAGATAATCTTTTTTTAACTCAGACACCTCAGGCTTTCAATTTAAGAGAAGTATACCATTTACATAAAACTAACTCAGGTAAATATAGAGACGATGATATTTCTTTATACATGGATTTAAACAAAGTTAAATTTATAGAAGGTGAAAAAAATAACTTTAAAATAACTGATAAAACGGATTTTGAAAATTTAAAGAATATTTTCAAATCTCAACAAAGTGTAGGTATAGGATTTGATGTTCATAGACTGGTCCCTAATAGGAAACTTTTTTTAGCTGGTTTAAAAATTAGGTCTAAACTAGGAACACTGGGTCATTCTGATGGGGATCCGGTATTACATTCTATAACGGACGCAATTTTAGGAGCTTGTAAAATGGGAGATATTGGCCAAATGTTTTCTGATAAAAATAACAAATTTAAAAACATAAGATCAACTATTTTACTTAAGCATGTGGTAAATCAGATAAAGTCAAAAGGATATCTAATCAACAATATTGATATAAATATAATTACGCAAACTCCTAAGATCAAAAATCTAAAGAATAGGATGGTAAAAAATATTGTAAATCTTTGTGAAATTTCTAATGATCAAATTAACATAAAAGGGAAAACAACTGAAAAATTAGGCGTTATAGGAAAAGAA
>CACBIC010000028.1 GCA_902539235.1 uncultured Pelagibacteraceae bacterium
CTGCTGACAAATTACACTTTGTAATTGGTGGTGGTGCTGGTGGTGGTTGGGATGGAACTGCTAGAGGAACTGGTGAAGCTTTAACTAAAGCTGGTTTTTTAAATAGTGCATCATTTGAAAATATGTCAGGTGGTGGTGGAGGAAAAGCTTTATCATACATGATAAATACAAAACCTTCAGATACGATTTTAGTTCAATCTACTCCATTGGTTCTTAGATCAATAACTAGACACTCTGGTTATGTAGATAAAAAAAACGCAGCCAAGGTTACATCTTATAAAGATGTTGTGCCAATAGCTGGCGTAATTGGTGATTATGGTGCAATCGTTGCTGCAAAAAACTCACCATACAATTCTTGGAAAGATGTAGTTGCTGCTTATAAGGCAAATCCAAAGTCAGTAAAAATGGCTGGTGGATCTGTTAGAGGAAGCATGGACCATTTGATTGGTGCATTAGCATTTAAAGAAGCTGGTGCTAATCCAAATGATGTTGTTTACATTCCTTACGATGCAGGTGGAAAAGCATTAGCAGGACTTTTATCTGGCGAAACTCAAATTCTTTCAACTGGATTGGGAGAAGTAATGGGTGCTAGAGATCAAGTTAAAATTCTTGGTATTACAGCTCCAAAAAGAGTTGCAGATGCTCCAGATGTTCCTACTTTAAAAGAGCAAGGGACAAACGCAATCTTCGTAAATTGGAGAGGTTTCTTTGGCCCTCCAGGTATGAGCGAAGGTGAGAGAAAGAAAATTGCTAAAATGTTAGGTGATGTTCAAAAAACACCTGAATGGGAAGCAGTTAGAAAAAGAAATGCTTGGGTAAATATTTATAACCCAGATAAAAAATTCGTTAAATTTTTGGAAAAACAAACAGTTGAAATGACTGGATTGTTAAAAAATTTAGGCGTAATTAAATAAATAGTTAAGGAAAGAGCAGTGAAAATCAGTCCTTCAAAGATTATTTCACTGCTCTTTTTTATTTTTTCAGGTTTTTATTTATATACAGCTCATCAAATCCAAGTTTTTACTTTCGATGAAAATGCAGCGTTTAATGCAAAAACATTTCCAACATATTTAGGCTATGCAGGACTAATGTTTTCTGCTCTCTACATTATTTTACCAGAGACCAAGCCCTCCAATGTAGATTTATCAATTTTAGATTATAAAAAAACAATTTTGTTGGTTGTACTTATGGTTTTGTATGGGATAACAATTTTAAGAGTAGGATATTTTTTATCAACTTCTATTTTTTTAGTTTTATCTTATATTGTTTTAGGTGAGAGAAAGTGGTTATGGATTTTTCTTTTATCATTTCCTTTTGTAGCAATATTTATGTATCTTCTTCATGGTCTATTAAATATTTATCTTCGTGATCCATTTTTACAATATATAGGAGTTATGGGATGATCGAAGGCATACTCATTGGATTAGAAACAGCTTTTTCAATTAAAAATTTAATGATGGTCATGATTGGATGTTTTGCTGGAACAATCATTGGAATGTTACCCGGCTTAGGACCGATGACCGCCATCGCACTAATGATACCGATAACTTACGGTTTTGAACCATCCACTGGATTAATTTTAATGGCTGGTGTTTATTATGGTGCAGTTTTTGGGGGATCTACTTCTTCAATTTTAATTAACGCTCCTGGTATACCTGGCACTGTTGCTACCTCATTTGATGGCTATCCCATGGCGCAGCAAGGAAAAGCTGGCAAGGCATTAGCCATTGCGGCGTATAGTTCTTTTGCAGGCGGAACGATTGCTGCAGTATTTCTTTTGATCGCAGCGCCAAGTTTATCAAAAGTAAGTTTAGCTTTTAGGTCCCCAGATTATTTTGGTTTGATGATTTTAGGCTTAACTGCAGTATCAGCCTTTTCAGCTAAAGGACATTTTCTTAAGGCGATGATGATGGTTGTACTAGGTTTAATGTTGGCAAGCGTTGGTCAAGATACTCTTTCAGATATTCCAAGATTTACATTTCAAAATATGAATTTATCTGATGGTATAAGCTTTGTCCTAGTAGTAATGGCAACTTTCGCGATGAGTGAGGCTTTAACAATAATTTTTAAAGCAAATGATCCAACGAGGGTTGCAAAACAAATTTCTTTGTCACAGCTTGGCTCAATTAAACTAGACAAAGTTGAGACAAAAAAAATGGTTAAAACTATTCCAAGATCATCTGTATTAGGTTTTATTATAGGAGTCCTACCTGGAGCAGGGTCAACAATAGCATCCTTTTTAGCTTATGGAATGGAGAGAAACTTTGTTAATGATGATGAAAAACAAAAATTTGGAAAAGGAAGTGTTAATGGATTAGCTGCACCTGAAACTGCTAATAATGCGGCTTGTTCAGGGTCTTTCGTACCATTACTTACTTTAGGAATACCTGGTAGCGGAACTACAGCAGTTATGTTAGGAGCGCTTTTAGGTTTTGGCATTCAACCAGGTCCGAGATTATATCAAACAAATCCTGAAATTTTCTGGTCAGTAATAATGTCGATGTATATTGGAATGGTAATTTTATTAATTCTAAATCTACCTTTAATTCCATATATTGCTAGAGTATTGGCAACACCAAGAACATTTTTGATACCTTTAATTTTGTTTTTTTCGGTGACTGGTATTTATTTAATGTCATTTAACAATTTTGATATTTTTTTAATGATTGGTATTGCAGTAGTGGCAACAATTCTACGTTTATATGATTTTCCTATGCCGCCTTTAATTCTTGCTTTTGTATTAGGAGGTTTAATGGAGGAAAATTTACGTAGATCTCTCCTTATAAGTGACGGTTCCTGGTCATTTTTATGGGATAGACCTTTGACGTTAGTAATTATGTTGTTAATAGTTGTCATTGTAGGATGGCAAATTTATAAAGGAATTTTAGTTAAAAAAGTAGACACTGTTGTTTAATTACAACACTAAAATTGGCATATTTCCTTGCTTTTTGGTAATTAGCCTTTGAATTGAATTTGACGATAAAAATCCTATGAGTTAAATAGACTCATTAATATTAATATTAATTAAGGAAAAACATGAAAAAAAATATTGCAATATTTTTATCATTTATATTCTTAGCTTGCCAATCGGCTAAAGCTGACATGGCAATAGGTATTACAGGTGCGATGCACTCGTTTGATGTTTCAGGTACAGAGACAACTAGAACTAGTGGTCAAACGAACACTGGAGATCATTCTGAGGACGTAGTAGTTCCAGAATTATTTGTAGAGACAGGAGGTGACGGGATCACTTTCGGTCTTTCTTATATCCCAACTAGAGATATGGGATCAAAGTCTAGAACAGACACTGGTGATCAATCAGCTGGTACTTATAAAGCAGAAGCAGAATTAGATAATGTTGTTCAACTTTATGTAGATTATTCAGTAACAGAGTATAATGGAGCTGAAATTTACCTAAAAGGTGGAATACAACATGCTACTATCGTGACTTTAGAGTCACTTAACTCAGGATCAACTTATCCTAACCAAGACGTATTTGGTTATACTTTAGGTATAGGAGCTAAAGGTGACTTGCCTGTTGCAAACACTTTTTACAAAGCTGATCTAACTTACACTGATTTCCAAGATTATTCGGCAAGTGCGCAGGATGGAAATGGAAATAAAGTTGAAGCTAGTTTAGAAGATATAGCTGTAAAATTTTCTGTAGGATATAGATTTTAATAATTATTAAAGTTTAAATTTGAAAAAACCCGTAAAGAAATTTGCGGGTTTTTTTATTTAAAGTCTTACATATTTCTTTTCTTTATCAACTGCCCAATCTTTTGTCCCATTAGCAACTATAAATAAAAATCCACCAGCTAAACCAATATTTTTAAGAAATGACACGAGTTGTATCTGGTTTGAGAAATCAAAATGAAAAATAAATGCAGTCATTAAGCAAAAGATTGAAAGAATACCTGCTGCAATTCTCGCCTGGTATCCAACGATCACAAGCACTGGTAAAACTATTTCGATTACAATAGCTGGATAAATTAAAAAACCAGGTAAACCAAAACCTCCCATCCAGTTCATGGACCCCTCTAAATTAAAAATTTTATTGAAGGCAGAGATTAAAAACAAAGCCGAAATTAAAATTCTTCCAATTAAATCTATAACATTTACCATTTCAAAAAATTAGATTGATTAAACACTAATGTCAAAAAAAGATAGTTTAATTCAGGTTTTTTTTAAAAACCTTAATATTATAGGTACTATAAACAATATCATTAATAAGCG
>CACBIC010000029.1 GCA_902539235.1 uncultured Pelagibacteraceae bacterium
GAGCTATTTAAAAAAATTAATATAAACGAAAATCAGCAAAAACTTACAGCTTTAAGAGCGCTAGACAAAATCGATAGGCTTGGTTGGGATGGAGTAAAAGAATTATTAGGTGCTGGTCGAAAAGATAAATCTGGAGATTTCACAAAAGGTGCAAATTTAAAATCTGAGGATATTGAAGAAATAGAAAAAACGTTAAAGAAAAAATCTCCCGAAACAGAGGATCTTACTGAAATATTAAAAATTTTTAAAGATTACAATTTCACTAATTTTGAATTTGATCCATCAATTATTAGAGGGTTAGAATATTATACTGGGGTAATTTTTGAAGTTAATTTAAAGTTTGATGTAAAAAATAAAAAAGGGCAAGTAATTCAATTTGGTTCCATAGGCGGTGGAGGAAGATATGATAATTTAGTAAATAATTTTGGCAACTTTGATGCTCCTGCTACAGGTATATCAATAGGATTAGATCGATTGGTTTATGCATTGATGCAGAAAAAGGAATTCAAAGTAAAACAATCAAAACCTATCGTAATCTGTGTTTTTGATAAAAATTCAATGAAAGAATACATAAGCGTACAAACGATATTAAGAAAAGCAGGCATCAGTGCGGAAATTTATCCTGGGGAAAGTAAGTTAAAAAAACAAATGGAATATGCAAATAAAATAAAATCTCCGGCTGTTATTTTATATGGAGAAGATGAAATAAAATTAGGTAAACCAACACTAAGAAATTTAAGTAGCGGTAAAGAACAATCAATTAAAATAAAAGAATTAGTTAATGAAATCAAAAAAATTATCTGAAACTATTATTAAAAATTTTAAAAGCAATGGTTTTGTTTTATCAGAACCTGATGTTCTTTTAGACTCCGATTATATTATTGAGAGATCAGGAGAAAAATTTAGAAGTTCAATGCTCACATTTGATAGAGTAGATGGAAAAACGATGTGCTTAAGACCCGATTTAACTGTAGCTTCATGTATAAGTTTCTTGCAAAAAAAATCTTCCTCAAAAATTTATTATTCCGGCCAAGCATATAGAAGATCAGGTAATAAAGGCGCGGATTTCATCAATGACCAGTTAGGGATTGAAATTCTAGGTTCAAAAAATCAAATTCAAGATGATTTTAAAATTATAAGCACAATTTTAAGCTCCGCAAAGAAGATAAAGAGAAAAAAAATTTTAATTAAAGTTGGAGATATTAGTTTATTTAAAAGTTTAATTAATGCTCTGGATATGCCCGAAAGATGGAAGCTTAGACTTATAAGACATTTTTGGAGACCAAGTTATTTTGAGGAACTTTTAAAAAGATTGGAAAAAAATACTGATATTGACGCAGTTACTTTTGATACAGATAAAAAAAGATTTTATGAAATGAAAAAGAAAGACCAAGACAAAGTGATTGCCGGAAGGTCGATATCGGAAATATTAAAAAGATTTGATAAAAAGATTAAAGATCCAAGATCTTTTGTTGATGGAAAAAAAATTGTAAAAATTATTAGATCCTTTTTAGAAATAAACTGCAAACTCTCAGAACTTGACGAAAGATTGTTAGATTTTGCTAAAAAAAATAATCTCAAAAAAAATATATTTAAAGACTTTAAATCCATTCTTAATTTGAAAAAACTTAATCAAGATATCAATTTCATCGCAAATTTTGGTAGAGACGTAGAATATTATACTGGAATTGTGTTTGAAGTATTCTCGGGTAAAAAGGAAATTGCTAGGGGTGGTCGTTATGATGACTTACTTAAAAGTCTGGGGGCAAAAAAAAATACTCCAGCAGTTGGTGCTGCAATTAACTTAAAAAATATATGAAAGATCTAATTACCATAGGTTTACCAAGTAAAGGACGATTAAAAGATAAAGCAATATCATTTTTTAATGATAAAGGATTAAAGATTTTACAAAGTGAGAAAGAAAGAAATTATTTTGGGACAATTGAAAATGAAAATAATATCAAGATTATTTTTCTTCACGCTAAAGAAATTATTCAAAGATTAGGAGACGGAACTCTTGATATAGGTGTATCCGGGTTAGATCTCTTAAAAGAGTCTAATAAAAACTTACAGAATAAAATCAATATTCAAAAAAAACTTGATTTTGGTAATGCCAACTTAGTTATAGCAGTGCCAGATGATTGGATAGATGTGCAGACGATTGCTGATCTTGAGGAGGTGTCTTTTGATATTAGATCTAAAAGAAATTCTAGATTGAGAGTAGCAACCAAATATCCAAATTTAACTAATGATTTTTTGATTTCTAAAGGGGTTACTCAATATAAATTGATAATTAGTCTTGGTGCCACTGAAACTTATCCATTTATAGGTTCGTCCGAAATCATTACAGATATTACTTCTACCGGCAAAACTTTGGCTGATAATAATTTAAGAGTTCTTAAAGATGGTTTGATACTAAGCTCAAATGCATGTTTATTTATTGCAAAAAAAAAGGCTGCGAAACTGCAGCCTTTTTTAAAAATTTTTGGATAGGTGAAATTACATGTCCAATCCGCCCTCATTTGTTATAAAATTTTAATAAATTCTCCTCTAATTTTTATAGGAATAGGAACATACCATTTATTCTCAGGTTTTTTCCATCTTCTATATTTTAAGAATTGATCCCATGTTAATTCATAAATGTTTTGTGCCTCGTAATCATCATTCCATATCAATATTATTAGATGATCAAATAAGGCGTCACTACCTTCTTCAGGTATACTGTCGAATTTGCCTGTAGATGAACCTGAAGTACTTTTAATTGCATATCTCTTACCATTATTTCCTATTGCATCTACGTTTCTTGTGCTTGGTGCAGTTTTAGTTAAATTTATTAATCCAGGTGTATTATTATAATGACTTACAACTAAATGTTCTGCCATTTCCCCAACAAGGTTGTTTGTTCTAATTAAATTTCGACTTTTAAGTTCCTTTAAGAGGTTAGGATATGTTTCGAAAAGTTGGTCATCAGTTAAATTTTTTAAATCCATAATTTTCAATATCAAAAGTTAACTTCATTGAACATTCATTGTAAAGTTCATTGTGGTTTTTTCTCAAGATAAAAAAAAAGGGCAGTAAAAACTGCCCTTTTTGAATTTTTTAAATGGTCTAGGATTTTTACATTCGCCTACAATCGCATTCTTACTACGCCAATACTCCCTTATTTAAGAACTTCATTGAAAACTTCATTGAGAAAACCTTCTAATTTAAAAGCAAGTTAAAAGATGACTTTATTGAATAGGAAGTTAAAATAGGTTTATGAAAGCAGTCTTTCAATATACAAAAAATAAAAGTAAACACAAAATTAAGTTCTTTTCAGTTAATGAACAACCATGGGAGTATGTTTGTTTTTCAAGTCTTGAAACATTGAATAAAAAAGAAAATTTAGAATATATAAAAAACTTTTCATCTACGTCGCTGATCGATCACTCGCTAAACAAAGGTACATGGTCTTTATGTTGTAAATTAGAGTTATTTAAAAAAAATAATATCTTTTCAATTGCTCCAGATAAAGATGATGCGAACCCAAATATACATACAATTATAGACAATAAAAAAAATATTAAATTTTTTTTTAATTGTTCTGGAATAGCACCTTCTGATTTTATTGATAGAATGTTAAAATTAAAAAAGAAACAAAAAGTTTCAGAATTTTCAATAAAAGATAATAATCTTGTAATTTTTCTCTTGCCTGGTGCCGATGTTCCTAATTGTAAATCAAAATTTACAAAAAAAGAAATTAGTAATTTTTCTACAAATTTTAATAATTTCATCGATGACAGAATTAAAAAAGAAAAATTACTGAAGTTTAAAGTTCCTAATGGAAATTATGTTATAAATACATATTGGCACTACGATATCTTTGGTGAACATGATGATAGTGGTTTTAATGTTATTGGTCACTTAGTAGAGTTAAAGAAATGAAAAAAAATCCGAAACTTTCGCTCAGGAGGAAAAAAAGAGACTTATGAATTATAAAAAGATAAAAAAATTAGAAAAAGAATTGAAAAAGCAAATAAATCGCCATAATCAACTTATTAATGAACACAAGAAAAATTTTAATAAGATAACAGAGAAAC
>CACBIC010000030.1 GCA_902539235.1 uncultured Pelagibacteraceae bacterium
TCCGATCTAAAAATCCAGTATTGATAAATACAATTCTATTTTTGACTTGCCTGATACATTCTTTTAAATTTACCGTTGTTCTTCTCTCCTCATCCATTATTCCAACTTTAATTGAATATTTTTTCATACCTAGTGTTTCTTCAACTTTTTCAAATAAAGTGTTTGTAAACGCAACCTCCTCTGGTCCATGCATTTTTGGCTTTACAATGTAAACCGAACCAGTTCTTGAATTATTTTTATTTTTGAAATCATGTAAAGCACACAGATTAGATATAAATGCATCCATAATCCCTTCAGGAATTTCACTACCATCTTTTAATATAATAGATGGATTTGTCATTAAATGACCTACATTCCTATTTAAAAGTAATGCTCTTCCATGAAGAGTAATTTTTTCTCCATTTTTAGAAGTATATTTTCTATCTGGATTTAATTTTCTAGTAATTTTTTTTCCATTTTTCTCAAATTTAGATATTAAATCACCTTTCATTAAACCAAGCCAATTTCTATAACATTTAACTTTATCTTCAGCATCAACTGCAGCAACAGAGTCCTCATTATCAACTATAGTTGATAAGGCAGACTCCATAATAATATCTGAAATTGATGCTTTATCATTTTTCCCAACCATAGAATTTGGATCAAATACAATTTCAACGTGAAGGTTGTTATTTTTAATTAATATTGAATTAGGTTTTAATTTATCACCTTTATATCCAATAAATTGATGATCGTTTTTAAGTTGATCTTTTTCTTCATCTGCCGATAAAATTAGTTGATTATTCTCTAAATAAATTTTTGAAATTTCTTTCCAACTTTTTTGCTTTAGGGGAAAATTTTCATCTAAAAAATCTCTTACATAATTAACAACTTCTGTGGCACGTTTTACATCATAATCTTTCTTTTTCTCTCCAGGTATTACATCAGTTCCATACAATGCATCGTATAAACTCCCCCATCTAGCATTTGCTGCATTAAGAGCATATCTCGCGTTATCTACGGGAACAACTAATTGCGGACCAGCAATAGATGAGATCTCCTCATCAACATTAGAGGTTTCTATTTTAAATTCATTTTTTTCCTCAATTAAATAATCAAGAGATTTTAAAAATTTAATATATTCTGTCTTGTCAAATTCTTTACCTTTATTAGATTTATGCCAATCGTCTATTTTTTTTTGGATAGTCTCTCTTTTTTCAATCAGATATTTATTTGTTGGCGCCATCTCATGAACAACTTCCGAAAATTTTGCCCAAAATTGATCTGGGTCTAATCCAGTCTCTGGAATAGCTTCGTTATTCACAAAATCAAACATTACAGAACTAATTTTTAACCCATTTTTCTCAATTATTTTCATAACGTGCTGAGCTTTACATTATTTTATAATATAATAATACTAGAATTATTGTACCATTTTATATGAAAAATTATTTGGATTTTGAAAAAGAAATTAAAGCTTTAGAACAAGAAGTTGATGGATTAAAAAGCCCGTTTGGATCTGAAGGTATATCAGAAGTAGATACCAATAAAATTAAAAATACTCAGCAGGAAATTAATCAAAAATTACAAGAAATTTACTCTAATTTAAATAGTTGGCAAAGAACTCAAGTTGCAAGACATGAGGACAGACCAAAAGCAAATTACTATATAAAAAAAATATTTTCACAATTTACACTTTTATCTGGTGATAG
Source organism: uncultured Pelagibacteraceae bacterium (assembly GCA_902539235.1). Lineage (GTDB taxonomy): Bacteria > Pseudomonadota > Alphaproteobacteria > Pelagibacterales > Pelagibacteraceae > Pelagilacustribacter. The sequence continues at coordinate 1,692 of CACBIC010000030.1, forward strand.
ATATTTCGGAGATGATAAATCTGTCATCGCAGGTTTTGGTTTAATTGATAATAAGTCTGTTTTAATTATTGGTCAGGAAAAAGGTGAAGATTTAAATAGCAGAATAGAGAGAAATTTTGGAATGATGAGACCAGAAGGGTATAGAAAATGTATTAGGCTGATGAAACTTGCTGACAGATTTCAGATACCTGTAATTAGCTTTATTGATACACCAGGGGCGTATCCTGGTTTAGGAGCTGAGCAAAGAGGCCAGGCGTCTGCAATCGCAAATTCAATCGAATGCTGTATGTCATTAACAGTTCCAAACATATCAATAATAATCGGTGAAGGAGGATCAGGTGGAGCAATCGCACTGGCATCCTCTAACAAAGTAATAATGTTAGAAAATTCAATTTACTCTGTTATATCACCAGAAGGATGTGCATCAATTCTTTGGCGTGATCCGAGTAAATCTTTACAAGCAGCAGAGGCTATGAAATTGACTGCTAAAGATTTATTGAAGTTAAAAATCATAGACGAAGTAATACCAGAACCTCTTGGAGGTGCACATCGTGATCCAGAAGTTATTGCAGCTGATATAAAACATTCAATTGTAAAAAATTTAAAAAATTTTGAAAATTTTAGCAAAGATGAAATTTATGATCACAGAAAATCAAAATTTCTTCAAATTGGAAGAGATCAAGGTTTTAGTAAGTCAACTAATATTGGTGATAGCGGGTTAAGTTATAAAGAATCAGGTATTAAAAAACTTAAATTTCACATACTCCAAAATAAATATATTTATGGTGGGATCGGACTAGTTGTAATTGTTGGCTTAATAGCTTCATTATTTTAATATTGTTGCAAAAAAACAATTGCGTCAAATAATAAATTTCTTCTATTGACTTTTATCGAGCAAATCTATTTAAGGAGTTCAAGACTAACTTATGGTTAGTTAAAGTTAATAATAATAAGGAACAAAGTAAATATGAGTACACTAAAAGGTAAAGTAAAGTGGTTCAATGGTACTAAAGGATATGGTTTCATTGAAAGAGAAGACAAAGAAAAAGACGTGTTCGTCCATTCTTCTGCGGTTAGAGAAGCTGGTTTAAAGTATTTAAACGAGGGTGATGAGTTAACGTTTGAAGTGGAGAGCACAGAAAAAGGTCCTTCAGCAGTAAAACTGCAGAAAACATCTTAATCTAAATTTCCAAAATCACTGATTATCGGGACATTAACTTTAGTATAACTATTTTTATTGTCCCGCTAATTTCATCTTGAAATAGACACAATTATTTTCTAAAAAGCTTTCATGTTAAGTAATTATAGAATCGCTTCAACTCTAAGATCACATTCGCACAGAATGCACGCTAGGCTATTGCTTAGCTTATAATCAAAAATATATAAATTTATTAAAAATTAAGATAAAAATAACAAGGATGCAGCAGTAGCTCAGTTGGTTAGAGCACTAGTTTGTGGAACTAGGGGTCGGTGGTTCGAATCCACCCTGCTGTACCAAAAAATGACAAAAGAAAAAAATAACAAACCTTCAAAGGAACTCCCAATAGGGTTTGTAGATAGGCAAGAAAAAGAATTACTCGTACGAGATTTTATAATTTCTAATATTAAAGAAGTTATGATCAAATATGGTTTTCAATATCTTGAAACACCAAGTTTTGAGTATTCAGACAGTATTGGAAAATTTTTACCAGATAAGGAAAGACCAGACGAAGGTGTCTTCTCGTTTAGGGATGAAAATAAATGGTTATCCTTACGATACGATCTTACCGCGCCACTAGCGAGGTATGTAGCAAAAAATTTCTTAGAAATTCCAAAACCATTCAAAAGATATC
>CACBIC010000031.1 GCA_902539235.1 uncultured Pelagibacteraceae bacterium
CGCTTATGTTCAACCATCAAGAAGGCCAACAGACGGAAGGTACGGTGAAAATCCCAATCGCCTGCAACATTATTATCAATATCAGGTGATAATAAAACCATCTCCCAAAAATATTAAGCAAACATATTTAAAAAGTTTAGCAGCAATTGGAATTAATATAAAAAATCACGACATCCGCTTCGTTGAGGACGACTGGGAAAGCCCAACTCTCGGTGCATCAGGATTAGGATGGGAAGTTTGGTGTGATGGAATGGAAATAACCCAGTTCACTTATTTTCAGCAAATGACAGGGCTTGAATGTAAGCCTGTTCCAGTTGAAATAACTTATGGATTAGAGAGACTTTGTATGTTTGTCCAGGGTAAGAACAATGTATTTGATCTTGATTGGAATAGTGAAGGAGTAAAATACAAAGAGGTTTTTCATCAAGCTGAAAAAGAATTTTCAGCTTATAATTTTGAATTTGCAAACACGGAAAGTCTGTTAAAAAATTTTGAAAATACTGAAAATGAATGTAAATCTTTACTTGAAAAAAAACTTTCTCTTCCAGCATATGATCAGTGTTTAAAAGCAAGTCATATTTTCAATTTATTAGATGCTCGTGGTGTTATTGGTGTTGCAGAGAGAACTGGTTACATAACTAGAATAAGAGATCTCGCAAAAGGGTGCGGAGCACTGTGGTTAAGCTCACAAAGTTAAATTATGGCAGAATTTTTATTGGAATTATATAGTGAAGAAATTCCACCACAATTACAAATAGCAGCAAGATCTCAAATAAAACAATTAGTTGAAAACTCTTTACAAGAAGACAACATAAAGTATAAAGAATTATCAGTTTACTCTTCACCAACAAGATTAACACTTCATATTAAAGACCTTAATGAAAAAATTAAATTAGAGGCTAAAGAAATTAAGGGACCTAAGGTAGGCTCTCCTGATCAGGTGATCCAAGGTTTTCTACGAGCCAAAAATGTTTCTCAGAAAGACTTAACTGAAAAAGATACTAGCAAGGGAAAATTTTATTTTATCAAAACAAAATCTCAATCAATTTTTGTTGAAGATATATTAATCAAAGTTATTCCAAAAGCCATAAGATCGATTAGTTGGAAAAAATCAATGAAATGGTCAGATCATGATTTGATGTGGGGAAGACCTCTTAGATCAATATTTGCAAAGTATAACAATAAAAAACTACCATTTAAATATGAACACCTAGAATCAAAAGACGAGGTAATTATTGAACAGGATTTAGTAACTAAAACAAGAAAAATAAAAGATTTTAAAGATTACTTATTGTTTTTAAAAAGTAATAAAATTTTTGTTGATCACAATGAACGAAAGGAGATCATTCTTAAAAAAATCTACTCATTTTCTCAATCAAAACAATATAAAGAAACCTTAAATCCAAAACTATTAGAAGAAGTTGTTAACATAGTAGAAGATCCAAATTTACTTCATATAAGTTTTAACAAAGATTATCTAGAAATACCTAAAGAAATTATAATATCTACTTTAGAGAAACATCAAAGATATTTTCCAATATTTGATAGCAGAAATCGATTAACTAATCATTTTTTTGTTGTAGCTAATAAAAAAGACGAAAACAAATTAATTACTCAAGGGAATAAAAGAGTTGTAGAGGCAAGACTAGCAGATGCTAAATTTTTCTGGGATAAAGATAGATCAAAAAATTTGATAAAACAAATAGCTAATCTGAGGTCAGTAACTTTCTATGAAAAATTAGGAACTATTTATGACAAAACTCAAAGATTAAGATTATTGGCTGGTCTATTATCTGATGATTTAAATATTAATAAAGAAAAAGTTCAAGTTGCTGCATCAATTTCTAAATCTGATTTATGTTCAGACTTAGTTGGAGAATATCCTGAGCTTCAAGGTGTTATGGGAAAATATTTTGCTTTGGAACAGGGTTTTGAAAAAGATGTAGCTAATTCAGTAAGTGATCATTATTTGCCAACAGGACTCACATCAGTGCTACCTAAGAAGCCTTTCAGCTATTCTATTTCAATTGTAGACAAGATAGATACACTAGTCGGTTTTTTTGTCATTGAAGAAAAACCTACTAGTTCAAAAGATCCGTTCGCTTTAAGACGAGCCGCTATAGGATTGCTTAGAATAATTATTGAAAATAAACTATCTTTTAAACTAAGAGATTTAATTAGTTATGCTATAAGACTTTACCAAGAGCAAGGAGTCGAAATTAAAAATGAGAAAACAGAGCAACAACTCTTAGAATTTATAAAAGAAAGAATGAGAAACGTTTTAAAATTAAAAAATATTAAAACTGATATTATCGAAGCATCAATCAGTTCTCATTCTGGAGATAATTTCTTAGATCTTTACGCGAAAACTATTTTAATTAATAAATATAAAAATAAAGACGTCGGACTTAATGCAATTAGTTCTTATAAAAGAGCTTCAAGTATTTTAGATAAAGCTGGAAAGGGATACACTGGTAGACCCGATGCTATATTATTTAGAAAAGATGAAGAAAAAATACTTCATGAAAAAATAAATGAGATTCGTAAAGCTTTTACAGTTAAAGATGATAATAAAAACTATGAAAGCTTGTTAATAAAGCTTTCCGACACTAAAGAGTCAACAGATAATTTTTTTGACAATGTAGTAGTAAATGATGAAAATCAAAATATTAAAAACAATCGATTAGAGTTGCTAAAAATGTTCTGTAATACTTTTGATAGCTTTATTGATTTTTCAAAATTAGAGGGTCTTTGATGGTAAAAGTGGTGTATAGTTTTGATGATAAATCTGCCAAAAAATTGAAGAATAAAAAAAATATTTTAGGTGGAAAAGGAGCAAACCTTGGCGAGATGGGTAGATTAGGTTTACCTGTCCCCCCTGGATTTACTATTACAACAGGTGTTTGCGATCTTTTTTATAAAAATAAAAAAAAGTTACCTAATAAAGTAATACAAAATATTGAGTTAGAACTTAAAAACATTGAAAAGAAAACTAAAAAAAAATTCGGCGATCTTAAGAATCCACTACTAGTATCAGTTAGATCAGGGGCGAGAATTTCAATGCCTGGAATGATGGACACAATTTTAAATCTTGGACTTAATGATAAAACAGTAGAATCTTTAAAAAAGAAAACATCAAACGGAAGATTTGCTAAAGATAGCTACAGAAGATTTATACAGATGTATAGTAACGTAGTTTTGGGTGTGGAGGGGCATTTATTCGAAGAGTTAATTGATAATTACAAG
>CACBIC010000032.1 GCA_902539235.1 uncultured Pelagibacteraceae bacterium
CTTTTCAAAGATCAAAATGAAAATTACAGAAAAAATAATTAAAATCATTAAATGATATAAATTTTGATTTATAATTACTTTTTCAGAAATATTTACGTTATTTACATCGTAAAAACTATTCACGATAAATGGAAAAACTGTAATTATAATAATTAATCTTATTAGATGAGACGTAGCTACTTGGCTCAGATCAGTTTTTGCATCTTCGGCTAATATCATTAGCGGGCCTAATGCGCCTGGAGCAGCTGAAAAAATAGAGGTTTTTTTCTCATATTTTGAAAATTTTTCTAAATATTTTGAAACGATTAAAACACTTAAAATTATGTAAATTAACATAATAAAAGAGGTCCAGAGCCAATCTTGCATTTGACTAAATAAATCTTTGTCTATGTAGTTACCAATATAAAGACCAAGAAATATTAATATCGAGGATAATACCAACCTCGGCATTTTAGTTTTAAGACCCATTAATGAAGCTAAAGAAGTTATTAGCATTGGCCCCAAGAACCAGGCTAAAGGAATATTAAAATATTCAGCTATAATAGCACTTGGTATTGATATTATGATGACAGATATAAACGGAATTGAAAATATCTGTTTAAAATTTTCTTTATTAAAAGGTATAGCTTGGTTATTCTGCATCATTCATGATTTTAGGATTTATAGGAACTGGTAAAATTTCTTCATCAATTATTTTTGGTATTTTTAAATCAAAGCTTAAAATTAAGAGAATTTATATATCTTCAAGAAATAGAAACATAGCTAAAAAACTATCTAAAAGTTATGGAAAAATTAGAGTATTAAAAAGAAATAATAGATAAATCCTCAGTCGTATTTTTAAGCGTTACACCTAATGTTGGTAATAAAATATTACCTAAGTTGAAATTTTCAAAAAACAAAAAAATAATTAGTCTTATTTCGACAATCAATTTAGACAAACTTAAAAAGATTACAAAGAATAAGAATATCACAAGAGCTATACCTTTGCCTCCAATTGAAATTAAAAAGGGACCAGTTATTGTTTGTCCACCAAGTAAATTTGCTAAGAATATTTTTAAACATTTAGGGCAAGTTCTAGAGCTAAGAAATGAAAAACTAAGCTATAAGTTTTGGTCTACTGCTTCTTTAATGGCAACATACTATGAGATGCTTAATACGAGTTCTAAATGGTTAATTAAAAAAGGCATTAACAAAAAACTAGCTGATACGTATACAGCTGAATTATTTTTAGCTTTAAGCCAGGATGCATTAAATAAATCATCTCAAGGATATAAAAAACTCGTAGCGGACTCACAGACACCAAAGGGCCTTAATATGCAGGTTCTTAATGAATTGAAAAAAGGAAAATTCTTTACTAAATTCACCAAAGCTCTTGATAACGTAAATAAGAGAGTAAGTAAGTAAATCATGGAATATTTTATACAACAATTAGTTAACGGGATTACTTTAGGTTCGATTTATGGACTCATCGCGATTGGTTACACCATGGTCTATGGAATTATTGGAATGATTAATTTTGCCCATGGAGACATTTTTATGATCGGAGCTTTTGTCGCTTTAATTTCATTTATAATTTTTGGTTTAACTGGAGTAGCGTTACCAATTATTTTACTTTTAGTTTTATTGATAGCCATGCTTTTCACAGCTTGTTATGGATGGACAGTTGAAAAATTAGCTTATAAACCATTGAGAGGATCTTTCAGATTAGCTCCACTTATTTCTGCTTTAGGTATGTCAATTGTGCTTCAAAACTATGTCCAAGTTGCTCAAGGAGCCAGAGTAAAGCCCATGCAACCTTTGATTAGCGGTGGTTTAGAATTTTTTAAGAACTCTGAATTTATAGTTACAGTAAGTTATCTTCAAATTTTCATTGTAATCTTAACAATAATTTTAATGGGTATTTTTACTTATCTTATTACAAAAACAGATTTAGGTAGAGCTCAGAGAGCTTGTGAACAAGACAGAACAATGACCGCATTATTAGGAATTAATGTAGATAGAACAATTTCAATTACATTTATAATTGGTTCTTCATTAGCATCAGTGGCTGGAATGATGTTTGTTCTTTATTACGGTGTAATTGATTTTTACATTGGGTTCTTAGCAGGCATTAAAGCTTTTACAGCTGCAGTGCTTGGCGGAATTGGTTCTTTACCTGGAGCAATGTTGGGTGGCTTGTTAATCGGGCTTATAGAAACCTTCTGGGCTGGATATGTTTCACTTGAATATAAAGATGTTGCAGCTTTTAGTGTATTAATTGTAGTTTTAATTTTCTTTCCAACTGGATTTCTTGGAAAACCTGACATCGAGAAAGTTTAATGGAAAAGAAAGATATCATTCAGTCATTTAAAGATAGTTTATTTACAGGCTTGATTGCCTTAGCACTATTCGGTCCGATAGTTGGTCTTAGAACTGCATCTAAAGGTGAAGGTTTATTTATCACTCCTCAATGGGGAGTTGTTTTTTTATTAGTTGGACTTTGTATTTTAGGACGATTTTTAATTAATTTAAATTCCGCTAGAAAAACTGAAATTACTTTTTTTTCAAAGTTCACATCTAAGTTTTCAGCGATAACTGAGGATAAAGCAAAACACTTTGCAATCACTGCAATATTATTTGCTGTCGTGTTCCCATTTTTACCTTTTACCGACAGATATTTTATGGATGTAGCGATAATGATTTTAACATACATCATGCTTGGTTGGGGTTTAAATATCGTAGTTGGTTTAGCAGGTCTTCTCGATTTAGGTTATGTAGCCTTCTATGCAGTAGGTGCATATTCATATGCATTAATCGCAACTACTTTTGGTTGGTCTTTTTGGATTTGTTTACCTTTAGCAGGGTTATTTGCAGCTTTTTTTGGAATTTTACTTGGCTTTCCTGTTTTAAGATTAAGAGGAGATTATCTTGCGATTGTTACTTTAGGATTTGGAGAAATTATAAGAATTATTTTAATCAATTGGTATGAAGTAACCAATGGACCTGATGGAATCACTGGAATACCGCGACCATCATTTTTTGGATTACCTTTTAAAAGATCTCCGGATGAAGGGGAAACAAGTTTTCATTTATTTTTCAATCTTGAATATTCAACAATGCACCGAATAA
>CACBIC010000033.1 GCA_902539235.1 uncultured Pelagibacteraceae bacterium
CTTAAAAGTATCTTTTTACTATATTTATCTCCTAAATAGCCCATTACTAATGTACCAATAATATTAAAAAAACCAATCAATGCTAGAATAGCCATCCCTGTCCAATCTGCTAACCCTTTATCTTGAACATATCTTGGGACATGAGTAGCTATTAAAGTAATTTGAAAACCACAAACAAAAAATCCTAAAATTAATAATCTAAATCCTTTGTGGGCGAAAGACTCTTTTAAAACTTCTTTTAAGCTTCGATTGTCAATGTTGGTATTTAAATTTGACACTTGAGTTTTAGGAAGTTTTACAAAAAAACCAGGTATACACATTAGAAATAAAATAATCGAAAAAATAATAAAAGACATTTGCCAGGTAGACATATTTTTAAAAATATTTGCGAGAATAGGAAAAATAAACATTCCTAAACCTCCACAAGCTGTAACAATACCTGCTGCTTTACTTCTATTTTCATTTGGAAAATGTTTTGAAATCATTGGAGTGAGAATGGTTCCAGCAGCTCCTGCTAAACCCAAACCAACAAGTAATCCTAAATTAATTTGTAACCACATGCCTGAAATGAAGTTATTTCCCATTAATAGCATTGATATCGAATAGAAAATTAAAGCAGGAACGATTACAACATATCCACCTAATCTGTCAGAAATTCTTCCAAAAATTGGAGTAAAAATTCCCCAAAAAATTGCGTGAACTGCAACCGCTAATCCAAATTCTGTATTTGAAGTTCCTCCAGTTGTCTCAAATTCACTTGAGTAAAGTCCAAATGTTTGTCTGACACCCATAGTTACGCAGACAACGAAACATGCTGCTATTAAAGCATAGAATGCAGTTTTATTAGGAAAAAAATTTTTCATTACTTAATTTTTTTTAAACCATTTTTAAGATCATTAATTAAATCTTTCGGATCTTCTAAACCAATATGTAATCTTACAATAAATTCATCTTTATTAAATCGGTAAAATTGGCGTCCTTTCAAATATTCATCCTTTTTATTATTTTTTAAATCTTGAAGTATAGCTAAACTTTCAAAACCGCCCCAGCTATATCCTATGCCAAATAATTCTAAAGAGTTAACAAATTGTATTACAGAGGACTTTTTTTTGCTTTTAATAACGATTGAAAGCAAACCAGTTGCTCCAGAGTAATATTTTTTCCAAAGTTTATAATTTTTTGAAGAGGGATTGTGAGGGTAAAGAATTTCTTTTATTTTCTTTTGTCTTTTTAAAAAAGCAATAATAGCTTTTGTGTTCTCACTATGTTGTTTTAATCTTGTATCTAAAGTTCTTAAACCTCTAATGATCAAATAAGCCTCATCAGCTGACATTCTGTAACCCGACAATTTATAAAAGAACATAATCTTTTTAAAAACTTTTTTATTTACAGCCAGAGAACCTCCCATAGCATCCGAATGACCTGAAAAATATTTTGTAGCAGAGCAAAAAGACATATCGAAACCTAATTTCAATGGCTTCAGATAAAGTGGTGTTCCCCATGTATTATCTAACAAAGTAAAAATTTTTCTTCTTTTAGCTAATTGAATTATTTTTGATAAATCTTGAAATTCAAAAGTATTGCTTCCAGGATTTTCAACCAAAATCATCTTGGTTTTTTTTGAAATTTTAGATTTTAAATCCTCAAATGACTCTGGATTATAAAACTTTGCATTTACATTAAACTCCTTCATAAGTTCTTGAGAAATTTCTTTGGTTGGTCCATAAACATTATCTGAAACTATAATTTCGTCTCCAGGTCTACATAAAGACATCAAAGCTAAAGCTATTCCACCAAACCCTGTTCCCGTTAAAAAAACATGATAAGCATGCTCTAATTCTTTTAAAATATTCTCTAGTTCTATTGTTGTTGTACTGCCATATCTTCCATACGTATAATGAGTTATTTTTTTATGTTTTTTGATTTTTAGCTCATGCTTATACATTTCTTGCATTGTTTTAAATAAAATGGTGGATGCTCTAGTAACAGGAGGATTAGCAGATCGATTTACATTATCTTTTGTTGGGTGTTTTAAAAATGTGCTAGTAGACTTTTTCATAAAATAAGTATAATTGAACTTTATATACAACTTAACTTATTAAGATATAAAAAAGGAGGCAAAAATATGGGTTATCCAAAAAAGCACCGTGGCAGAAGAAAAATCGGCTCAAAAAAAAGAAGAGCTAGAAAAAGAAATAAAAAAAAATAATCAAAAATAAATATTTATGAATGAAATAACTCAAATCCGGAAATTGAGTTTGTGGATCTTTTTTCTACCACTTATAGCAATAAACCTTTGTCTGCTAATTTCTCAAAACCCTCTTATTTTAGATAATACAATTTTTAAAGTTGATATGATTGGGAGATCAGCATTCACTATTCCCTATCTTGACGGAAGCTTATCAATAAGCAGAGCGTCACGTACTTATCCTCAATATTTGATATTTAAACCTGCAATGATAGTCACTGCTATATTACTTTATTATTACTGGATAAATAATAATTTTCTCATCAATAAATACAGATCTACAAATATTAGTTACAAATTTAAAACTTTTGGTATTTTATCGGCATTTTTTTTGGTTATTCATTCAATATTTTTAGGAATTAAATTTGATATTCAATTATATAAACTTTTTAGAAGAGTAATTTTACTTCTATTCATCATCTTCGAAATTATTGCCCAAGGAATATTAGTTTATCATTTAATAAAATTAAAATCTCAGTTACTTAATTTAATAAATAATAAAATTTTGATTTTAAAAATTATTTTAGTAATTATTTTAGCAACAGTTGCAATTTTGAGTTTACCTTTACTAGTCAGCAAAGGAAATACGCACTTTAAGCATGCGTTGGAATGG
>CACBIC010000034.1 GCA_902539235.1 uncultured Pelagibacteraceae bacterium
CGTTTTGAAAAGAATTTTTTTGTTAAAATTAATTTATATGTCATTGCTAGCTCTTTAAAACCAAGTTTAATAAAAGTTTTACCTAGCCTAGGTAAAGCAGTTAAAACAGTAACTAAACATCTTTCTTTATCAATTTCTTTTAAAAGTAATGAGGAACCAATCCGATGATTTTGATCAACCAACCAAGAGTGTATGTTGCATGTAAGGTGATTTTTTTTATTATATTTTTTTTTAGAAAAAATAGTTCCTACAAAACCAACTATTTTTTTGTCTTTTTTTAAAATAAAGCAGACTGGATAATTTTTGTTTAAAAAACTATTTAATAAAAAAAATATTTTTGAAAATCTTAAATTTCTTTGTTTTTTAAGATACTTGATTGTTTGATTGTATAGGCTGTCTCTAAAAAAAACTTTTCTTACTGAATATCTAGATATCCAGTAATTATGAATTTTTTTTCTTTCATGCATTAAGCAATAAGAGATTTTTTCTTTAAGAGAGAAATGATTTTTTTTACACTCTTTATCTCAGCTATATTTTTAATCTTTCCAATTCTTCCATTTAGTTTTTTGTCTATAGCACTAATTATATCTAATTGAGCTAAAGAGTCCCAACTTTCCATTTTTGTATAATCATCAATTTTTTCAATTTTTTGTGGGCTCATTTTAAGTATTTTGGAAATTATTTTTAAAATATCTGCTTTTGAAGGTTTTTTTTTCATGAATTTTAATAGGCAATATATATCTCAGATGAATATAAAATCAAACCATATTTTGTTTTATAACTCACTACTCCTTTCTTTTTTAATTTTTCTAATACATTTTTTTTTGAATACATGCTTTTAGGTAGCGGCCAATCTTTTGAAATCAAAAGTTTTACGTTTTTAAAATTCTTTTTAGCGGTTCTCAATATTTTTTGTTTGTTTGATAATGTCACTATAGGAAAAATAAGTTTTCCATTTTTCTTTAAATGATTTTTTGTAACTTTTAAGACCTCGTTAACTAAATCGGTTCCATCTTCGCCGCAATCACAAGGGATTCCATTTTTGTACCAAGGGGAAATAGTAGCTACTTTTTTTGCAATAGCGGAAATTGACTCTATTATTAAGTCAAATCTTTTGTCTGCCCAAGGTTCAAACATGTTTCCAGTTTTTGCCTGAATTTTTATTCCATTTTTTTTTGCGTTTGTTTTACAAAGATTAATTGCTTTTTGTGAAAGATCTGAAAAAAAATAGTTATTTTTAATTTTTGTATTTTTTGCAATTGTTAAGCCTACATAGCCTGTACCGCAACCTAGATCTAAAATGTCGGATTTTTTTCTAATAGTTTTCAGAGAGCTCTGAACTAAAAGAGATGTTGTAGCATTAGGTTTAAAAACTTTTTTTTCTTCTTTAATCATAGTAATTTACTCCATTTAATTAAAGCAGAACCCCAAGATAAGCCTACTCCATATCCTGCAACTATAATTTTCTTGTTAACTGATATCTTTCTTCTTGTATATGCATCTTTCAAAGCTATTGGTATAGAGGCTGAGATTGTATTTCCTACTTTTCCATAATTTTCAAAAGTTTTATTTTTTTCTATGGACAATCTTCTATTTATATTGTCCAAAATATATTTACTTGCTTGATGAAAGATAAATTTATGAATATTTTTCTTATTTATTTTTATTTTCTTTAAGAGTTTATTTACATTATTAGGTACAACATCCATTGCAAAGGTAAGTACTTTTGCACCATTCATTACGATTTCGTTTGTACCGGTTGGTAACTCCAAAGCGTCAGCACCTGATCCATCTGCGCCAAGTTCAAATGGACCAATTTTATTTTTTGTGCTTTTAGAAATTAAAATAGCTGAGGCAGCATCAGAAAATATTGGTCTACAAGCAGTGTTCGTTTTACTTATATATTTTGTGTATGTATCAGCACATATTATAATTCCATTTTTTGCCTGTTTTGACTCAATTAAACTTGATGCCATTCTGAGAGCATAAATAAATCCAGAACAACCTAAATTCATATCAAAAGCTATAATATCGTTTCTAAGTTTAAGCTTATTTTGAATTATACATGCGGTAGTTGGAATTCTATAATTTGAAGTTTGAGTTACTAGTATTAAAAATTCAACTTTGTTTTTTGAAAACTTTTGAAGTAATTTGTTCGCAGCTTTGATGCTAATGTCTATTACAGTCTCGTTTTTACCAGATATGTATCGGTTATTTATACCAGTTTTTTCTTTAATTCTTTCAATGTTTACCTTGGGATTATTTTTTTTAAATTCAGCGTTATTTTCTTTACTTTTTGGGAAATAGTATTCAATGGCTGAAATTTTTGATCCTATCATGGATTTTAAAATAATCTTATTAGTTTAAGTGATTTTTCTATAGTAACTCTAGTCAGTTTAGAGAGAATATTGTTATCAATGTTTTCTATCGCTTTATCAAAATTAATAATTTTAGATGAATTTTTTTTAATGAAGGAAACGAAATTTAAAAAATTTTCATTACTCATGTAATTTAAATGTACTTGAGTAGTTTGAATTCCAAATGGAAGCATTATCTCCTTATAAAAAAGTTGAGGTATAAAATTTATCTCGAATTCACTGTAAGGTTTTAATCCATATCCATCGATAACATAATCTATACCATTAGTTTTCAAAGCTTTAAAAGTATTAAGATCATAGGTATGATTAGGTGCAAAAAAAGATCTTACATTTACTTTTTCCTTATTAAATATCTTTAATCCTTCCTCTATCCTTTTTTTTTGATGATCCAATGAATGTCCGTAAAATTCTGATTTTCCACCATACCCAAAAAAATCTTTTTTCATAGTATCTGTGTTGTAAACATGATCAAAA
>CACBIC010000035.1 GCA_902539235.1 uncultured Pelagibacteraceae bacterium
ATCAAATTGGAACGATAGTGAAATTAGAAAAAATCCTTTTTTCTGTCCTGATAAAAATTCTGTAAAACTTTGGGAAAAATATCTTTTAGCTGTTAGGAAAGCAGGATCATCATGCGGGGCTATAATAGAATTACGAGCAACTGGAGTACCTGTAGGATTGGGGGCCCCTATTTATTCAAAATTAGATACTGATATTGCAGCAGCTTTAATGAGTATTAATGCAGTTAAAGGTGTAAACATTGGAGCAGGGATGAATGCAGCTTTTTTAAGTGGAGAAGAAAACTCAGATGAAATGAGTAAAGGCTCCGGTAAAGTAAAATTTGGATCTAATCAAGCAGGTGGAATTCTAGGAGGAATTTCTTCAGGTCAAAATATTGTTGCCTCATTCGCAGTGAAACCAACATCTTCCATTCTAACAAGTAGAAATACAATTGATAAAAAAGGTAAAAATACTAAAATTTCTGTAAAAGGAAGACATGATCCATGTGTAGGAATTAGAGCTGTTCCAATTGGTGAGGCAATGATTAACTGTGTATTATTAGATCACTTTTTAATGCACAGAGCGCAGTGCAGTTAATTAGACAATTTATTTTTATTTTTAGCTAATATGATATTTGAATTTAAAGTTTCTTCAACTTTATTAACAATTGATAAATTATCTAAACCAGCTATTTCATACATTCTCTCGGGAGTATCTTGATCGATAAAAATATCTGGAAGTATCATTGATCTGAATTTTAAACCAGTATCAAATACACCTCTATCAGATAACAATTGCATTACATGAGATCCAAAACCTCCTATCGAACCTTCTTCGATCGTAATTAATACCTCATGATTAGTTGCAACCTCCATTATCAATTTCTCATCCAGTGGTTTTGCAAATCTGGCGTCTACTATGGTGCAATCAATACCTTTTGCAGAAAGTTTTTCTGAAGCTTTTCTACATTCCTCAAGTCTTGTACCAAAATTTAACAAAGAAACTTTCTTACCTTCTTTTATTACTCTTGCTTTTCCGATTTCTAGAACTTCTTTCGTTGTAGGTAGTCGAACTCCTATTCCATTTCCTCTTGGATATCTAAAAGCTGAAGGTCTATCATTAATACCAACTGTTGTATTAATCATTTTAACAAGTTCCGACTCATCACTTGCAGCCATTACTACAAAATTTGGTAAGGTAGATAAGTAAGTTATATCAAAAGATCCGGCGTGTGTTGGTCCATCTGCTCCAACCAATCCAGCTCTATCAATCGCAAATCTCACAGGAAGGGATTGCAAGGCAACATCATGAACTACTTGATCATAAGCTCTTTGTAAAAAGGTTGAGTAAATAGCAGCATAGGGTTTATATCCCTCAGTTGCTAAACCTGCTGCAAAAGTAACTGCATGTTGCTCGGCTATACCAACATCAAATGTTCTATCTGGAAATCTTTTTTCAAATAAATTCAGACCAGTACCCGACGGCATTGCTCCTGTTATACCAACAATTTTTGTATCTTGCTCTGCGTGTTTAATCAGAGTTTCAGCAAAAACTTTTGTATAAGATGGATTATTTGATTTAGATTTTGATTGTTCTCCTGTTGATATATTGAATTTAGAAACACCGTGATACTTGTCACCTGACTGCTCGGCTGGTTTATACCCTTTTCCTTTTTGAGTTCTTACATGTATAAGAACTGGACCTTGATGATTAGAGTTTTTAACATTTTCAAATATTTGAACTAGGTTTTCAACATCATGTCCGTCAATAGGTCCCACATAATAAAATCCTAATTCACTAAACAATGTTCCGCCAGTCACCATATTTCTCAAAATATCTTCAGCTTTTCCTGCTTTTTGACTAAATCTTTTCGAAAATGCAGAAATAATCATTTTAATTGTTTCTCTAAAACTAAAATATAATTTTCCAGATAATAGATTTGCTAAATACTTGCTCATAGCTCCAACTGGTCTGGCAATCGACATGTCATTATCGTTCAGTACTACAATTAAATTGGATTTTAATGCTCCTGCATTATTCATAGCTTCATAAGCCATTCCAGCACTCATCGCCCCATCTCCAATTACAGCTATAACATTATTATTATTATTTGATAATTTTTTTGCCACTGAAATCCCTAAAGTGGAAGAAATAGAAGTAGAACTGTGAGCAGCACCGAATGGATCGTACTCACTCTCTGTTCTTTTTGTGAAGCCTGATAGTCCTCCACCTTTTCTTAAAGTTTTAATTTTGTCTCTTCTACCTGTTATAATTTTATGAGGATAACA
>CACBIC010000036.1 GCA_902539235.1 uncultured Pelagibacteraceae bacterium
ATTACTAAAAGAATAATCCAACCTAAAATAAATGATGTACAAGCAAGAGTAAAAAATATTTTGAAATTGGAAAATCCAAATATTTTCATTGTAAGCAAGTCTTTATTATTTCTTAAGTCAATAATAAATTTCATGCTTGCTATAAAAATTATAAAGGGAAGTAAGTTTATCATCATACTTGGTATATATAAATTAGTTAAAATTAGGGGTGTAAAAATAGAGGAGTCAAGATTTTTAAAGAATTCTATTTCTTCGAATAAATTTAATATTATTCCAAAAGCATAAAAAAATAAAAAAACTTTAAAAAAAGATTTTAAAAAACCATTTAGAATATAATTAAGTATTACACTATTCATAAAATTTTTGTTTCTTGTGATAATTTAATTTTAAGAAAAATATAGATCAATATTGTTAAAACAATAGGTGAAAATAAAAATATATTTTTTATAATTTCATTTATACCTGTATATCTAATTATTAATTCAGCATATAAAAGAACTAGGAAAGAATAAGCAAATATGCTTACTTTGCTATAATAAATTCTTCCGCTAGTTTTTATAAATAATAATGAAGAAATTAATGTTATAACTGGAATAAAAAGAGGCAAGATCATTCTTCTATTAAGTGTTGGTAAAATTTCTTCGTTAAAACCGCCTTTGCAGATTGGATCTTTTGAAAACTTATTGTATATACAAGACAACAATCTTAAAGTTGATGTTTCTTGAATTTTTGGTTGCTTGATAGTTGTATTTTCAAGATTCCTTAGTTCAATATCAATTTGCTCAAATTTAATAATATCATTTTGAATATTTCCCTTACTTTCAGAAATTATCAATCCATTAAATAAAATAAGTTTTTTTTCCTCTACTATTCCAGTTTTAGCTATTATTGTAGAAGATGTTTCTTTTTTCTGATCAGATGAAATATTTTTTAAAATATTGGACTTATCATGTAAAAATATATTTTTTAGCTGATTTTCAAATTTGTCATCTACTATAAAAGTAAGGCCCTTAAAAGAGTCACTAAATTGTTGAATTTTAAGGGTAGGTAAAATTGAGACAATTTTCTCATTTCCAAGAAGCTTTCTTGATGTATTTAAAGCAGATGGAGTTATAAAAACTGAGAAAATTAGATGAAACAAAGATATTAATAATGATAAAAACAAAAATAAATGAATAACCTGTATTTTTTTTACTCCTGAGGTCCATAAAATTATCAATTCATTTTCCTGTAATTGCCTGATTATAAAGATTGTTAAAGCAAGCAGAAATGACAGTGGAATAAACTTCGTTAGTATTCCAAACAAATTCAAAAAAGAATACTGAAAATAAGTTAAAATAGGGTAACCGCTTTCTACTATTAAATCTAAAAAATTAACAGCTCTCACAGTCCAGGCAATAATTGCTAAACTAAACAATATCACTAAAAATAATTTAAAAATCTCAAATATATAGTTATGGTAAATTTTGTTTTGAAGCATTTGTATAATTCGTATATAAATAATCTATCCATAAAATAAATTCAACTAATGGTTTAACTATAGTTAAATTATCATTGAAAACTTATATTTTTGGACATATATCACTGACACAAATAGGTTTTATTAAAAAATTATGTCTATCAAGTTAAACTATTTAAAAAAATTTATAAGCAAGCCTACAGGCAACATGGTTTTGTTTTCTGATGAAAAATTCAAAACAAATGAATTAAAAAAATATCTCTCGAATTCAGAATTTTCTTACATCAACGATTTACTTAAAAGTATTGATTTCAAAAAAAATTTATATGTTTTCGAGCTTACTTCAAAAAGAAATATTATTTTAGTTTCAATAAAAAAAGATTTAAAGATTTCTGATATTGAAAAACTTGGTGCAGAGTTTTTTGGACGAGTAAATCACGGGGTTAATAAAGATTACTTTTTGATTTCAGATACTATTAAAAATAAAAATAATAATTTTTTATGTCATTTTCTTCATGGAGCAAAATTAAAATCTTATGTTTTTAAAAAATATAAAACTAAAAAAGAAAAAAGAGTTATTACTATAAATGTAATAGGAAATAAAAATAAACCTTCAATTAAAGATCAAATTAAATTTAAAGCGT
>CACBIC010000037.1 GCA_902539235.1 uncultured Pelagibacteraceae bacterium
AGTAAACCAATACCCAGCAGTAATATAAGTTGCAACGGATGCAGCAACTGCAACAGTTCCATTTTTTAGTGAACCAAAAATTATGAAAATTAAACCAAAAGTTGCTATAACTTCTGCAATAAAAATATTAAACCCTGGTCTAGCTTTGCTTGATAATTCTATAAAGGGTAAATCAAACATGAAATTTGCGAGCATTACTCCCAATAAACATCCTAAAATTTGGGCACTTATATAAGTAAAAATTAAGTCTTTTTTAATTTTTTTTGTGAAATACATTGTCATTGTAACAACAGGATTAAAGTGAGCTCCAGAAATATTTGCAATTGAATTTATTAAAACAAATAATCCTGCGCCAGTTGCAATAGTATTAGCTAATAACATGACGGCAAAGTCTCTAGTCAAATTTTGAGCCATTATCCCAGAACCAACTATGATCATGACTAAAAAAGCACTACCTATAAATTCACCTATAAATATTCTATTTTTCATTGAAGTAACAATTGATAGAATCCTATTAAAAATAAAGGAATTTGTAATCCGAAGTTTGTAAGAATAGCTTTATCTTTTGATAAAAAACCAGCTATCGTCCAGCCTACAACTCCTGCGCCATGGAACATTATATTTACTGGATACATATTTAAGTTAGTTAATAGTATTCCCGTTAAGACTAAAAAAGTACTTAACCACTTAAGGTATTTTTTAATAAATTCCATTTTTGTTTGAATTACCCTGAGGCCTTAACCTTTTTCTCGATAAATTCTGGTATCTCATCACCAAGATCATCGTCTTTTTGATTTTTAGGTTGAAAGGCATACAAAACATGAAGTTTGCAATAAGGAAAATCCCCTTCAGGTTTTCTACCGCAAAAATAGAACTTTTCCTCATTAGGATGACCGATAGGCCATTTACAAGTTTCATCAGTAAGTTCTTCAAGTGATTTAGGGTTTTCCGGCTCAAAGTTTTTATCTAATAAAATTGATTGAAATTTAGCTTTTCTTGATGTTGGCGCTGGTCCTCTTCTAATCTGCTTATTATCATTGGTTCTAGGTGAATTAGATTGCTTGGAAGGGGCTCTAGCTTCTAAATTTAATCGATGTGCTTTTCCAATTACTGCGTTTCTAGTGGTGTCACCCAATGCTTCAGCGATCTGACTTGCAGTATGTCCTTTAGACCAGAGTTCTTTTAATTTAGCGACTTTTTCTTCTGTCCAACTCATAGTATATAATTACAATATTTAGTAATTATTAAAAACTTAGGGCATAATATTGGGGTTTAAAACATTAAAACGCATCAAAGCTGTGAGTAGGTTTAGTTTTGCACAGTTTTTTTAATAACAGGTTATAAGACTATCAATGGTTGAAATTTCGAAAAAATATAAAATTGGAAAAAGAAGATTTGGATTAGTTAATTGGTACGGAACATGGACTTTATATAAAAAAGAGGTTCTTAGATTCTTAATTGTGTGGATACAAACTATTTTTTCCCCACTGATTTCATCTTTACTCTTTTTACTTGTTTTATCTTTAGCTATTGGAGCTGATAGAGGCGATGTTCTTGGAGTGCCTTTTATAACTTTTTTAGCGCCAGGGTTGATTTCAATGCAGGTAATTCAACAATCTTTTTCTCATTCTTCTTCATCTTTTATGATTAAAAAAATTGATGGAACCATAGTTGATTTATTATTTGCTCCTTTATCAGCTGGAGAAGTTACGATCTCAGTTTCTCTTGCGGCTGTAACAAGGAGCGTAGTAATTGGAATAGTCTCAATTATTGTATTTCATCTGATTATTGATATTGAAATAAAAAATTACTTAATGCTAATAGCCTTCACTTTACTTTCTTCATTTATCTTGGGAAATATTGGAATAATCGCTGGACTATGGGCTGAAAAATTTGATCACATGGCAACAGTCACTAATTTTGTAATAGTTCCATTATCTTTCTTATCAGGCACTTTTTATTCAATAGAGAGACTCCCAGACTTTTTGCAAGTAGTAAGTAAAGTTAATCCATTTTTTTATATGATTGATGGTTTTAGATATAGTTTTATTGGCACTTCTGACGGTTCAATCTCTGTTGGTTTAGTA
>CACBIC010000038.1 GCA_902539235.1 uncultured Pelagibacteraceae bacterium
ACAACTTATATATCAAGAATTAGAAAAGATAATTCTAATATTAAAGCTATTAATTTATGGGTAGTATCAGACAATTTATTAAAAGGAGCGGCATTAAATACTGTGCAAATCGCTGAGTGTTTAATGAAAAAATTATAACTATAGTTTATAAATTTATTATGCAAAATAACAATCCATTAAGCCCACATCTTCAAATTTATAAATGGCATATATCATCTTTATTATCAATTACGCACAGAGTGGTAGGTGTAATAAATTTTTTTGCATTAATGGCAATTTGTTTTTGGGCTATTTCATTATTTTTTGGTGAAAATTTCTATCGATCCTTTGAAATTGTTCTAAATACTTTTTATGGTAAGTTTTTAATTATTTCACTTTGTTGGACTTTTAGCTTCCAAATTTTAAATGAGATAAGACATTTGGTATGGGATGCTGGTTTTGGCTTTGATTTAAAAGCTGCAAAAATATCAGGGGTTTTTACTTTGATTGGATCTTTAATCTTAACAATTTTATTTTATTTGGCCGGGAGAAATTTCATTTAAAATGCATTACTCTACAAAAAAATGGATTTTTACAAAAATTTGTTCATTAATTCTTATTCCTTTTATGATTTGGTTTTTAATTAGTTTTGTATCTATTTACGATAAGGGGTATTTAGAAATAATTGAATTTTTTTCAAGTAAAGTATCAAAAGTATTATTTTCGCTACTAGTCGTTACTGCATTCTTTTTTTATACTCTGACTATAAGTGAGATTTTTGAGGATTATTTACATGATGAGCAAACCAAAAATGTCGCAAATAAAGTATTAAATTTATTTGCTATAGTAGTTCCAATTTTAACAATAATAACTATATACAATCTTAACTAATGAGCGCATATAAAATAATTGATCACGAATATGATGTTGTTGTTCTTGGAGCAGGAGGCTCTGGTTTAAGGGCGGCTGTTGGTCTATCAGAGGCAGGTTTAAAAACTGCATGTATTTCCAAAGTCTTCCCAACAAGAAGCCATACATCAGCAGCTCAAGGAGGTATTTCCGCTGCATTAGGAAACATGGGTGAAGATGATTGGCGATGGCACATGTATGACACTGTTAAAGGATCCGATTGGCTTGGTGATCAGGACGCAATAGAATATCTTTGCAAGGAAGCTCCGAGAGCAGTGGTTGAATTAGAGAGATACGGAGTTCCATTCAGCAGAACTGATGATGGAAAAATTTACCAAAGACCTTTTGGAGGTATGACTAAAAATTATGGCAATGGAACTGCTCAAAGAACTTGCGCAGCTGCTGATAGAACTGGCCACGCTATCTTGCATACTCTTTATGGTCAAGCTTTGAAGCAACAAACAGAATTTTTTATTGAATATTTTGCATTAGATTTAATTATGAAGAATGGTGAATGCAAAGGTGTGATAGCTTGGAATTTAACTGATGGGACAATACATAGATTTAGATCACATATTACGATTATTGCAACTGGAGGGTATGGTAAAGTTTATTACTCAGCAACATCTGCTCATACATGTACTGGAGATGGAAATGCGATGGTTCTTAGAGCAGGCTTACCTTTACAAGACATGGAATTCGTACAATTTCATCCGACGGGAATTTATGGAGTTGGATGTTTAATAACTGAAGGAGTTAGAGGAGAAGGTGGATTTTTAGTAAATGGTAAAGGTGAAAGATTTATGGAAAGATATGCACCTAATGCGAAAGACTTAGCTTCTAGAGACGTGGTAAGCAGATCAATGGAAATGGAAATCAACGAAGGTAGAGGTGCGGGAAAAGATAAGGATCATATAAACCTTCATTTAGATCACATAGATAAAAAAGTTATAGATGAGAGATTACCTGGTATTTCTGAGGCAGCAAAAACTTTTGCAAATGTTGATGTTAGCAAAGAGCCTATTCCAGTTGTTCCAACAGTTCATTACAACATGGGAGGAATTCCTACAAATTATAAGGCGGAGGTGCTCACTTTGAACGGTTCAGAAAAAACTGTTCCTGGACTAATGGCTATAGGAGAAGCAGCATGCGTCTCAGTTCACGGAGCTAATAG